>JBBRKS010000034.1:0-31064 GCA_038231775.1 Rhodobacterales bacterium
CTTGACCAAATCGCTCAAGCCTGACTCCATGAAAGCGTCGGCCAGCCTGCCCGCGATCCCGTGAAATGGCTGCCCAGCATGGCGCGAAACGCGTGCCCACGATCGCGCGAAATCAGCGCCCATTCTCCGCGAAATCCGCACAAAACCCGACAGACCCTATCGCATCACCCTGATCCCGCCACGCCAAACGGGGGCGGCACTGACACCCCCCGATTGTCCCGGATACAAGTTAGGATTGGCAAGCCACCCGCCTTTCGGCTACCCCCCTGCCATGACATCCCAAGACACGCCCCGCGGCTTTGCCTTCGCCCTTTCGGCCTATTTCCTGTGGGGGTTCCTGCCGTTCTTCATGAAGGCGGTCGGCGATATCCCACCGCCCGAAGTCATCGCCCACCGAGTGGTGTGGAGCGTGCCAATCGCCGCCCTGATCCTGCTGGCACGGGGTGAGTTCGCCGGCCTCTGGCCCATTCTGCGGCAGCCCAGGATGCTGGCAATGGGGGCGGCCACCGCCACCCTGATCTCGATCAACTGGGGCATTTATGTCTGGGCGATAGGCTCTGGCCACGCGCTCGACGCCGCCTTGGGCTATTACATCAACCCGTTGTTCAGCGTCTTTCTCGGCGCGGTCCTGTTGGGCGAAAAGCTGACCCCCCGCCAGCTTGTCGCCATCGGCCTGGCCGCCTGTGCCGTGGCGCTTTTGACCATCTCTGCCGGAAAACTGCCGCTCACAGCCCTTGGCCTGACCGTGACCTGGGGCTTTTACGCCTACCTCAAACGCAGCCTGCCGCTTGGTGCGAATGAGGGTTTCCTGTTGGAAATCCTGATCCTGACCCCGTTTGCCATCGGCTACATGATCTGGGTCGCGTGGCAAGGTGAGTCGCATTTCGGCGGCACCGCGTCAGACACCATCCTGTTGATGTGCTGCGGCCTTGTGACCGCCGTGCCCCTGATGCTGTACGCGAACGGAGCCAAGGGCCTGCGGCTGTCCACCATCGGCATCCTGCAATACATCGCGCCCACCATGATCCTGCTGATCGCCATCCTCGCGTTTGGTGAGCATTTTGGCACCGCCCAAATGATCGCCTTCCCGATGATCTGGGCCGCCTTGGCGCTCTACACCTCAGCCCTGATGCGCAAAGCCTGAACACGCACGGTCAGGCCCAAATATCAGCAACGCGGCGTTCAGCCCCGGCGGCAAAACTGGCGTGTCCACACCCACAAACGGATCACGCCCTACGGCAAAGCCGTCTTGGTCCGGATCAACATCGCCACAAACCCAAACCGGTTAACCTTACAGGGCGGGATTCACCCCGCCACCCTTCCCCAAGGCCGCACCTCACCAAGCCAGTCCCTAATTCCCCAACTTCGTCGCAACCAACGCATTCACCGCCGCCGGATTGGCCTTGCCCCCGGTCGCTTTCAACACCTGCCCCGTGAACCAGCCCGCAAGCTTGGCATTGACCCGCGCCTTGGCCACCTGATCCGGGTTTGCCGCGATCAAGGCATCCAAAGCCGCCTCAATCGCCCCCATATCGGTGACCTGCTTCATGCCGTGCCTGGCCGCCTGCTCTGCCGGATCACCGCCCTCGGTCCACAGGATTTCAAACAGGTCCTTGGCCATCTTGCCGCTGATTTCGCCCGACCCGATCAGGTCCAGCACACCGCCCAGTTGCGCTTCCGAGACAGGCGTATCACCAACCGCCAAACCTTCCTTGTTCAACCGGCCAAACAGCTCGTTGATCACCCAGTTCGCCGCCATCTTGCCATCGCGCCCTTTGGCCACCGCCTCAAAGAACGCGCCCGAATCCAGCTCTGCGGTCAGCACATTGGCGTCATAATCGGCCAGCCCATAATCGACCAGAAACCGCGCCTTCTTGGCATCGGGCAGTTCCGGCATCGTCGCTGCGATATCGTCCACCCAGGCCTGCTCAATCTCCAACGGCAGCAAATCGGGGCAAGGGAAGTAGCGGTAATCATGCGCCTCTTCCTTCGACCGCATCGACCGCGTCTCGCCCTTGTCGGGATCATAGAGCCGCGTCTCTTGCACGACCGCCCCGCCATCCTCGATAATCGCAATCTGACGGCGCGCCTCATAGTCGATCGCCGCCTGAATGAACCGCAAAGAGTTCATGTTCTTGATCTCGCACCGCGTCCCCAGATGGGCAAAGTCCTGGGTCGCCTGATATTTCTCATACTGGCCCGGACGGCAGACCGACACGTTCACATCGGCGCGCAGGTTGCCGTTCTGCATGTTGCCATCGCAGGTCCCCAGATAGCGCAGGATTTGCCGCATCTTGGCGACATAGGCCGCAGCCTCTTCCGGCCCTCGAATGTCGGGACGGCTGACAATCTCCATCAACGCCACGCCGGTCCGGTTGAAATCGACAAAACTCATCGAAGGGTCCATGTCGTGAATGCTTTTGCCCGCGTCCTGCTCCAGATGGATGCGTTCGATCCGCACCAGACGTGCCACCCCCGGCCCCATCTCCACCAGCACTTCACCCTCGCCCACGATGGGAAGATACAACTGCGAAATCTGGTAGCCCTGCGGCAAGTCGGGATAGAAGTAGTTCTTGCGGTCAAACGCTGACCGCAGATTGATCTTCGCCTTCAGCCCCAACCCCGACCGCACCGCCTGTTCAATGCAGAATTCGTTGATCACCGGCAGCATCCCCGGCATCGCCGCATCGACAAACGCCACGTTGGAATTCGGCTCTGCCCCCACCTTGGTCGAGGCCCCCGAGAACAGCTTGGACTGGCTCGCGACCTGCGCATGGATCTCCATCCCGATCACCAGTTCCCAGTCATGCTTCGCCCCGGCGATCACTTTGGGCGCGGGTGAGGTATAGGTCAGATCAAGCATGACAGGTCTCCGGCATAGGATCGGGCGGGTGTTTGGGCCCTTTTAGGCAGGCAAAAGGGTCGCTTCAAGGCCAAAGACGGCGGATACCTGCGCAGTTCGACCCCTCCGCCGCCCCCACAGGTTGGCATAAACGATTCGCACCGTCAAAAGCCGCCGGTCACACGCAATGTGACGGCTATACGACGGTTCAATGCCACGCTTCGAAAAAACCCTGCTGACCCTTTCAGCCCTCGCCCTGATATCCCTGACCGCAGGCCCTGCCGCAGCGTTCGGCGTCAAAAAGCCAGCGCCCCTGCCCGCGATGCGATGGGATGCCGCACCGCAAGCGTCAGAGTGGACAAAAGAGGCGCTGGTGCAGGTCGCAGAACATGACGCCGAACTGACCCATCTGGTGCCCGGCGATATCGGGGTTTACTGCCCCGGCTATGCCAAAGCCTCACTCGACGAACGCCGCGCCTTCTGGGTCGCGCTGCTGTCCGCCACCGCCAAATACGAAAGCGGCTTCAATGCCCGCGCTGTGGGCGATCAGGGCCGCTATGTTGGCCTGATGCAGATCATGCCCGCCACCGCCCGGCTTTATGGGTGCGAGGCGACCTCAACCGCCACCCTCAAAGACGGCGCGGCCAACCTGTCCTGCGCGGTCGATATCGTGGCCCCCAAGGTCGCCGCCGACGGCATGGTCGCTGGCAAAGGCAACCAAGGCATCGCGCGCGACTGGGGGCCATGGTCAAAATCCCGCAACCGCGCCGCCATCGCCGCCTGGACCAGCCAGCAAAGTTATTGCCAGCCGTAACAGGTTTCCAACCGCCACTCTTGCCAACTGACCCGAGCGCCAAAAGCAATCGTAGTCAGCAGCACGTGTGCCAATCCCGACCACCTGTCAGCCGCAACGCCTGCCAGCACGAAACCCCAATCTTCCCTGCAATTTGCTCTTTGCCAAATACTCCCGCAGGGCTCGGGGAGGCGGCCCTCCCCGCCCCTCAACCCGCGACCGGCACGCTGTCAAATCCAGACGCCGCATCCCGGCCCTTGACCCACCATCCCCCTCTTGCAACCGTCAAAAGCCGCGCCCGCGCAGCCAAACCAATCCACAGCCCCAAGCGCACCACCAAATTCTTCGCAGAAGAATTGCGCGCCGCCAGACCCTAACCCAGCATCCGCCCCACCATCTCGCCCAGATCGCGGCTCAAGCCCGCAGCACCTGCAATACGGCCCAGCGCAGCCTTGATCAGCGCCTGCCGCCCGGCGTCATAACGACCCCAGGTTTCAAACGCCGTCGACATCCGCGCGGCCGTCTGCGGGTTCAGCGGGTCCAGCTTGATCAGCCAATCCGCCAGCAGCCCATACCCCGCCCCCGAGGCATGGTGAAAGCCCGCATGGTTGCCCGACAACGCCCCGATGACCGACCTGAACCGGTTCGGATTGCGCCAGTCAAACAAGGGATGCGCCGTCAAACGCTCGGTGACGACAGCCGCCTGATCGGGTGCAGCACACAGGATCTGCAACCCAAACCACTTGTCCATCACCAGACGTTCGCCGCGCCAGCGCCCTTCAAACCGCGCCACTTCCGGCGAACCGGCCCCGTTGTCCAACAATATGGCCAGCGTGCCAACCTCTTCGGTCATCGTCCCCGCCGCCGAATGTGCCGCCACCATGGGGCCAAGGTCCAACCGCGCTTGCAGGCCCAAGGCCGCCAGCCGCAACGCCCGCAACCCGGCTTGTGCGGCATCCGGGCTGAACGCGCCCGCAACCGGGGCCGACAATTCTGCCAAATTCGGCGCCAACACCTCTGCCAGTGCCTGATGCAAAGCCCGGCGCGCCGCCCGGATCGCTTCGGGGTCCGGCACACGCCCGGCTGCCGCCAGGGTCGCGGCCATATCGTCATCGGTCGGCATCCGCAGCGTCAGCGCCCGAAACGCCGGGTCCAACGACGCATCCAAAGCCACACGCGCCAACCCGCCCAGCAAAGCGTCCTGCGGCGCATCGCCCATCAGAACCTCTTTGGCCAAAGACCGCCCCGCCTCCCACCGATTGAACGGATCGGTGTCATGCGCCAGCAAAAACGCCCGCTCACTGGCCGCCACGTCGCGCTCCAACACCACCGGTGCTGAAAACCCGCGCAGGATTGACGCCACGGGGCGGCTTGCAAGCCCGGTAAACTCAAACGATTGCCGCGCCTCGGCCAATTCCAACACTGTGGTCGGGACCACCTCGTCGCCGTTCGGGTTCAACAAACCGACCGCCACCGGAATGACCTTGGCATCCTTGACCGCCTGTCCGGGGGTCGCCGGATTGTCCTGTGCCAGCGTCAGCCGGAACGTCCCCGCCTCTGCCAACCACTCCTCGGTCACCGAAACCTTCGGAGTGCCAGCTTGCGAATACCAAAGCTTGAACTGGGTCAGGTCGCGCCCGGTGGCATCCTCAAACACCTGCAACCAGTCTTCTATGGTGGCAGCATCGCCGTCATGCCGGTCAAAGTACAGGTCCAGCGCCGCCTTGTAGCCGTCATCGCCCACCAGCCGCTTCAACATGCCGATGACTTCCGACCCCTTTTCATACACGGTCGCTGTATAGAAATTGTTGATCTCGACAAAGCTTTCGGGCCGCACCGGATGCGCCAAAGGCCCGCCATCCTCGCGAAACTGCCGGGCGCGCAGGGTCAGCACATCCTCGATCCGCTTGACGGCGTGCGATCGCATGTCGCCGGTAAACTGCTGATCCCTGAATACCGTCAGCCCCTCTTTCAGACACAGCTGAAACCAATCCCGGCAAGTGATCCGGTTGCCGGTCCAGTTGTGAAAATATTCATGCGCAATCACGCCTTCGATGCGGTTGTAGTCGTCATCGGTGGCGGTATCAGGACTGGCCAAAACCAGCTTGGAGTTGAAAATGTTCAACCCCTTGTTCTCCATCGCGCCCATATTGAAGTCATCGACCGCAACAATGTTGAAAATGTCCAAGTCGTATTCGCGGCCATAAACCTGTTCATCCCAGCGCATCGACCGGATCAGACTGTCCATTGCATAAGCGCAGCGCGTCTCGTCGCCCGGGCGGACATAGATGTTCAACGCCACATCACGGCCCGACATCGTGGTGAACCGATCCGGATGCGCCACCAGATCGCCTGCCACCAGCGCGAACAGATAGGCGGGCTTCGGCCACGGATCATCCCATTCCGCCCAACCCGCCCCTTGCCCCACCGGATTGCCGTTCGACAACAACACCGGCAGATCGCTTTCAATCCGCACCTTGAACGGAGCCATCACATCAGGCCGGTCCGGGTAAAACGTGATATGGCGAAAGCCCTGCGCCTCGCACTGCGTGCAATACATGCCGTTCGACATGTAAAGGCCCTCCAGCGCGAAATTCCCCTCGGGGGCCATCTCGACCTCGGTCTCCAGCGTGAAGTCACCTTGCGGCAGCAGCGCCGCCGGAATTGTCACCCCGGTGTCATCGGGCGTCAGCGCCAGCACCTGCCCCGCGATGGAAGCTGCGATCAACCGCACCCCCTCACCATCCAGCCGCAGATCGTGCACGCCGGGCCGCAGCGGGTTCGGCGCCAGATCAAGCCGCGCCAGAACCCGCGTCGACTTCGGCGCAAGGCGAAAGGTCAGTGCCACGCTGCGCACGATATGGGTAAAGGGCTGATAGTCTGACAGGTAAACCGTCTTCGGGCTTTCGGCGTTCATCAGGGCTCTCCTCAATTGACCCCGAAGCTAGTCATTTCACGCAATAGGGGGAACCGGTTTTCCACCCGCTCCCCCAAAAATCGCGCCCCTCGCCAGAACCCAAGAATTTTCGTCGAAAATTCTTGGGCCGCCCCCCTAAAGCCCCTCCGCAACGCCTGCGAGTTTCGCCAAAGTCTGCAGCCCCTTCTCGTCCGCCTGATAGCCCAGCGCCGCCGCCTTGGCCGCCGCATCGGGCAGGGTGATCGTCTGGGTCAGCCGCGTGCCGCCCGCCTCGGGCGACAGCAAGACCACCACGCGCATTGGCTCCGTACCCTCGACATCCGCATCCATCAGAAACTCGATCCGGTCCGCACGCATCACCTGATAGCGGTGGCGGTTGGCGAAGGTCTGGCCGTGCCCGGTCATGTCAAAGCGCCAAATTCCGCCCTCGCGCAGGTCAATTTCTTTGGTCACGCAGGTAAACCCGTCCGGCCCAAACCACTTGGGCAGGATCGCAGGGTCGGTCCAGCAGCGCAGCACCGTGGCCGCCGGTGCCTTGATCAGACGAGAGATGGTGATCTGCCGCGCCTCCACCTCTTGCGCATAGGCCTCAAACTGGCCCGCCACCGTGCCCCAGCCGTCAAAGAAGCCCATCTTCGCGTGGCTTTCGGCTGCTTCTTTGTTGCGGTGCCGCACCACAGCTCGGTAGCGCGTCACGCCGGGGGTCAAGTCCTCAAAGGTGATGATGGCCGTCATGAACGGTTCCGGCATGGGCTTCCATCCAGCCTGATAGGTGTCGGTGAACACCAGCTTTTCGCCGGGGATCACCTCAAGATAGACGCCGTTGTTCTCCATCAGGGTGCCGTCAATGTCGAACGTCGTGTTGCACGCCCCACCCGCCCGCACATCCAGCACGCAAGCCACCACCTTGTGAGGCTTGGGCACAAACCAATGCGGCAGATGGGCCGGGTCGGTCCAGCACGCCCACAACAGCGCACGCGGCGCTTTCAGATCACGGACAAGCTCCAGATCACAGTCAGGGTCCAACTCAAGGCTCATCACGTCCCTCCGCTATCAATTGCGCCACATAATCTTCCAGCCGATCAGTACGCGCCTCCCAAACAGCGCGCTGCTGACCCAGCCAAGCCATCGCCCCGGCCAAAGTTTCAGGCACCGCCCGGCACAACCGCGTCCGCCCGGTCTTCTCGGTGGCAATCAGGGCCGCATCCTCCAGCACCGCCAGATGCCGCATCACCGTAGGCAACGCCAAACCTGTGGGCCGCGCCAGATCGGTGACCGCCACCGCGCCGCGCCCGATTTGCGCCAGCATGGCCCGGCGCGTCGGGTCCGACAGTGCCTGAAAGATCAACGTCAGATCAGCATCATACTTAGCCATAAAGCTAAGTAACAGAACCCAAACCGCTTGCCAAGCCCCGCGCACACGCCAACCGCGCAAAAACCGCCCCTTGGTCCTTCATTCAGGCCCAAATACTCCACTTGGGTGCGGGGGTGGTAGACCCCCGCTCTTTAACCCCGATCAACCGCCGGAACCGCCTGCGCCCGTGCAAAGGCCGATACCACCGCCTCAGCACCATGATGCTCTGCCAAAACCATGATGCGAAACCGGATGCGGGCCAGCTTGCGGTAGTGATCCAGCCAGACCGCGTTCAAAACCGCCCCGCCCAGCGCGCCCACCACCGGCACGGCCGAGGCTGCCAGCCTTTGCCCCAGCACCGGCACCAATCGTGGGGCGGCCCGCGCAATCCAACCCGACAAGGTCGGCCCGGCCAATGCCAATCGGCCAGAGACAAAGGCCGGGTCCAGCACCTCAACCGCCGCCAAAGCCCGCCCGCTTGACAGAATATCCAGCGTCGCCAGCGCCACGCCCTCCCGGTCCGGATCAAGGCCCGCCAACCGCGCCTCTTCGCGGATCGCCTGCAAGAACAACACCAAAGAGACCGGCAGTTCTACCAGCGCGCCCGCAAGTCCCGCAGCCCCGCCCGCAGCCCCCGAGGCGATCAACAGCCAGCGCTGGCCGCGCATCCCCAACCGGGGAGAGGACCGCGCCAGCCCCAAGCCCAGCCGCAACGCCTGCGTCACCTGCGCCTCAACCTCGACCCGCACCCGGTCCGGCATCCGGCGCCACTGCGCCTCGATCCCGGCCCCCAAAGCCCGGCTGCGCGCCACCCAAGACCGATCCGCCCGCGCAGACGCCTGCGCCAACGAGGCTGCCTCAAGCTCCAGATCATGCAGGATAACGGCAGGAAGGTTGGTCATGCCTTGAATATGGGGATCAAAAGCCGCTCTGAAAAGACCTTTACCAGCAATCGCTTAAAGTCTGTCCGATGGCTGAAGTCAGTTGTCACCAAACCGAGGCTTCCCGCCCCGTTTCACCCTGAAACGCAACTCGATTTCTGGCTGCCAACGCAACGCGGTCGAGTTATGTCAGGCAACACTCAGACCCAACCTTCAAGCGCCAAATCTCACTCGAAAAATCCCGCAGCCTCCAGCCTCCAGCCGCCACCCCTCAAGCCCCGCTGGCCTTCGTCACCGCCCCGCTCACACCGTCCCACGCCCCGGCTTTCAACGCCAATCCCAGCACCCGGTCCGGATTGGTCGGCGGCGGCATCGCCACACCGTCGCGCTTTTCAAAGCCGAACCGGCGGTAATAGGGCGCATCGCCAACCAGCAAAACCCGCTCCCAGCCCAAACGGCGCGCCTCGGTCAGGCTTTCGTTGATCAACAGCCCGCCCAGACCCTCGCCCTGAAAGGTCGGGTGCACCGCAACCGGGCCCAGCAGCAACGCATCCTCACCGCCAACCTCGACCGGCCAAAACCTGATCGCCGCCACCAGAACGCTGTCCGCCCGCAAGGTCAGACACAAGGCCGCCACCGTCGGCACCCCGTCACGCAACCGGTACGACGACAAGGCCGTGCGACCCGGCGAAAAGCACAGGTCATACAGCGCCTCGACCTCCCACCAGTCGGCCTCTGTCTCTTCTTCCAGCTGGTACAAGTCTGCCTTCTCCGCCATCCGGGGGGACTTATCTCAGACCGCCCCTAACATGGCGACATGTCAGGATCAAATCGGTTCAGGGCCGCTCGCCGCCGCGATAAGGCATGGACCAGACCCACCCCGCAAAGCCGCCGCAATTTACCACCCGCGCGTTCATCGATCAGCCTTGCCCCGCCCCGGCCCGCCCCCTAGTCGGCGCCACACCACGAAAGCCCCGTCCCATGTTCTACCGCCCCGAAGATGGCCCGCCCCGCAACGGCGGCCTGCCCCATTCCCCCTTCAACGCCATCGTCTCACCCCGCCCCATCGGCTGGATCTCGACCCGCGGGTCCAAGGGCGACAACCTCGCGCCCTATTCCTTTTTCAACGCCGTCGCCTACACCCCGCCGCAAGTGATCTTCGCCTGCGACCGCAAGGACTCCCTGCGCAACGTCGAAGAAACCGGAGTATTCGCCACCAACGTCGTCTCCGAACCCCTGTGGCTCCAGATGAACGCCACCTCCGCCAGCCTGCCGCACGGCACTGACGAATTCACCCACGCCAACGTCGAAAAATCCGAGTGTACGACAATCAACTGCCCCCGTGTCGCCCTGTCCCCCGCCACCCTGGAATGCCGCCTGCAACAGGTGGTGCCGCTAGAGGGAGGCCTTGATTTCCTGATCATCGGCACCGTCACCGGCATCCACATCCGCGACGAATACCTGACAAACGGCCGCTTTGACGTGACCAAGGCCCAAGTCATGGCCCGGCTGGGCTATATGGATTACCTGCAAGTCACCGACCTGATGGAGTTAAAACGGCCCAGGTAATTCGCCGCGCAGCTTCCCCTCACCCCAAAATCACCGACTTCGCCGCCAGATCACCGCCGCGCCACAGGTACAACGCCGCCAACGGCTCTGCCCCCACCCGCATCGCATGGGGCACCCAACTGGCATGGTGTATCGCTTGCCCCACCGGCACCGGCGCAAAATCCCCCGCCCCCTGCTGCCACTCTGCCACGCCCGAGATCGGCAGATACACCTCCTCCGCCTCATGCGCGTGTAAGGGGTAAACCACCCCCGGCGCCAACAACAGCACCCCGGAGGCGATCCGCGTGCTGGGACACGGGCCGCGCAATCCGACAAACTCGCTCCAGCCATAGCCCTGCAGAAACGCCGCGCCAAAGTCCGCCGCCCCGTAAGTCTGCTGCCACCGCAACCGGTCCCGGGCCGCCCGGATCGCGCCCAAAGCCCCCGCCTCGCCCATCCCCTCCAGCCAGCGACACACCGGCAAACCCTGCGCCTCAACCTGCCGCAAAGCCCCGCCCGCCGGCCACTCCGCCAGAAACGAGGCCGCCGCCGCCACCCCCGCAAACGCCCCCCGCACCTGCGCCAAAAGCCCGTCCATCCCGCTTGCCCCCCACCCGATTTTCCGCCACGCTGCCCCAAAGGGACACCGATGCCACATTACACATCCATCCAGGATTTTGAGGAAAATGCGGCGCCGAAGGAGGCCGAAACCGCCCTCATCGCCGCCTGCCGTAGGGATGGCGAGCACATCATCTCCGAAACCCGCCCAGAATCCGACACCACAGAAAACACCATCCGCGCCGACCTTTTGCGCCTCCTGATCACCGGCGGCACCAAAGACTGCGCCCTGCACCCTTCCGGCCTGTGGCTAGAGGGAGCCTGGATCACCGGCACCCTCGACCTGCGCTTTGCCCAAGCCTGCGGCCAGACCGCGCTAAAAGCCTGCCATTTCACCGAGAGACCACGCTTCACCCAAACCCGCTTTCACCAACTCAGCCTTGACGGCAGCGCCCTGCCCGGCCTGTTCGCCCAAGGCATGATCGTCACCGGCTCGGTCTTTCTGCGCAACCTCACCGCCACCGACACCGTCGATGTGAACAGCGCCGTGATCGGCGGGCAACTGAGTTGCAAAGGAGCCACCCTCGACGGAAAAGGGCAGAAGGCGCTGCAAGCACAAAGCGTGAAAGTCACGCAACACCTGGTCCTCATCAACATCACTGCCACTGAAACAGTCGATGTAGCAGGCGCTGAGATCGGTGGGCACCTGGATTGCACAGGCGCCACCCTCGACGGCAAAGGGCAACGTGCGCTGAATTGCCAAAGTATGAAAGTGGCCGCGTTTTTCTGGCGTTACCTCAAATCAGTGCAAGGCGCTGTTGACCTGACCTCGGCCCATATTGGCGATCTGGTCGATGACATTGCCTCGTGGCCAAACGGCGCGGATGCGGTGGTCCTTAATGGTCTCACCTATGACCGGATCAGCGGCGGCAGCAACACATCTGCCAAAGATCGACTGATCTGGCTTGCCACCGGCGCACGATTCAAGGGAACCCTCCGCCCCCAACCCTACACCCATCTCGCCAAAGTCCTGTCCGGCATGGGCCATGACCGCGATGCGCGGCTGGTCTTGACGGAGCGTGAGCGGCTTTTGGCGATTGAGGCGCGCAAGGCCCGTGCTGTCGAACCCAACGGCGATGTGGACGTGGCGTTCAAAAGTGTTTGGTATGATATCGTCAATGGGCTTAGCTGGCTCTGGGACCTGCTCCTGCGCCACATCATCGGCTACGGCTATGCCCCCTTCCGCAGCCTTTGGACGCTGCTGGTTCTGATTTCAGTGGCGTGGGTCCTTGCCGCCCTATGCTGGACCGAGGGGTCCTTTGCGCCCAACTCTGACATCATCATCCTCTCACCGGGCTGGACCGACCTGATCAGCACCGATTGCACACATAATCCGTCCAAAACCCCACCCGTCTGCCTGCGCAACCCAGCCGAGGCTTGGTCCGCCAACAACCACCAAGGCATGGATTGGGAATCGTTCAACCCCCCGGCCTACGCCGTCGACCTCGTAATCCCCGTCCTCAGCCTTGGCCAGACCGACGCATGGGCCCCGTCCAGCGGACGCGGGCCATGGGGCTGGGCGCTCTGGTGGGGCCGCTGGTGGCTGATCGCCTCAGGCTGGATCGTCTCGGCCCTTGGGGCGGCCGCCGTCACCGGCATCGTCAAACAAGACCGCGAGTAAGTTTGCCGTGTGATATCCGCCTTAACAAAAGGTAAACAAATTTCGCGAAATCCATATATATCAAAACCTTACCAACCATAACACGTGTGTTATCCCCCCGATATCACACGCCTCCCACAGACAAACCCGGATAGACTCTCCCGCAGCCCTCGCCTACCCTTGCCCAAATCCCCAACGCAAAGGCCGCCAACATGAACCCCAAAATCGGCGTCATCGGTGGGTCGGGGGTCTATCAGATCGACGGGCTGGAGGGCCAGCAATGGGTCACGGTCGCCACCCCGTGGGGGCCGCCCTCGGATGATATCCTGTCCGGCACGCTGAACGGCACCGAAATGGCCTTTCTGCCCCGCCACGGGCGCGGCCACATCCATTCGCCCACCTCGGTCAATTACCGCGCCAATATTGACGCGCTCAAACGCCTGGGCTGCACCGATATCCTTGCCGTGTCCGCCGTGGGGTCGCTTAGGGCCGACTACAAACCGGGGGATTTCGTGCTGGTTGACCAGTACATCGACCGCACCTTCGCGCGCGAGAAAAGCTTCTTCGGCCCGGGCTGCGTCGGCCATGTCTCGGTGGCCCACCCGACCTGCGCCCGACTGGGTGAGGCCGTCACGAAAGCTGCAACAGGCATCACCCTGCATCAGGGCGCGACCTATCTGGCGATGGAGGGGCCGCAGTTTTCCACCCTCGCCGAGTCGCGACTGTACCGGCAATGGGGGGCCGATGTGATCGGGATGACCGGCATGCCAGAGGCGAAACTGGCGCGTGAGGCAGAGGTTTGCTACGCCTGCCTTGCCATGGTCACCGACTTTGACTGCTGGCACCCAGACCACGGCGCGGTCGACGTCGCGCAAGTGATCGCCACCCTGACCGCCAATGCCGACACGGCGCGTCAGGTGGTCGCCAACCTGCAGTTCGACCGGCCCGATCCCTGCCCGTGCGGCTGCGACCGCGCCCTGACGTTTGCCCTGATGACAGCCCCCGCCAAACGCGACCCTGACCTTGTGGCCCGCCTGGATGCTGTGGCGGGCCGGGTGTTGGCCTGACCCCTTTGACGGGTTGCTGTGGCGATTTGGGCTGGTTCACCTTGCATCAACCAGAACCCGACCAAGATCGCTGCAGGGTCAAGCTTTGGGGCCTTGGGCAAGGGATGTCGCGGTGAACCATCTGTATTAGGCGACAACCTGCGCGTCCTGCGCGACTCCATCCGCGATGACAGTGTTGACCTGATCTACCTTGACCCGCCCTTTAATTCGAACGCCAGCTACAACGTCCTGTTCAAAGGCCCCGCAGGCACCGACTCGGCGGCGCAGATAGAGGCGTTTGACGACACCTGGCACTGGAACGACAGCGCATAGGAGGCGTTCGGTGAGGTTGTCCGTTCCCCAACGCCGCCGCCGCCACTATGCTGCGCGCCATCAGGCAGTTTCTGGGCGACAACGAAATGATGGCCTATATGGCGATGATGGCGGTCAGGTTGCTGGAGCTGCACCGGGTGCTGAAACCGACCGGCAGCCTGTATCTGCACTGCGACCCGACGGCGAGCCATTATCTGAAGATTTTGCTGGATGCGGTGTTTGGGGCGGTGAATTTTCGTAACGAAATTGTTTGGAAACGCACTAGGTCGCATAACCATTCTAGCCGCCGCCTTCCGGCAAACGCAGACGCGATTTTCTTTTACGTTAAGGCTGAAGGCTATACCTACAATAAGCCATTCAAAGACTATGACGAAAGATACCTTGCGGCAAAGTATGCATATCGTGACGAGAACGGTCGGCGGTATCGACTTGATAACTTGAGAAACTCCGCCGTGCGCCCAAATCTTACATATGACTACAAGGGCTTTAAGCCACATCCGAATGGATGGGCTGTCAGCCTGGAGAGAATGGAGCGATATGATCTAAAAGGACGCCTTGAATTCCCAAACAAGCCGGAAGGGCGCATACAAATCCGACCTTTCCTTGACGAAATGGAAGGTATGCCCGTTGGAAGTATTTGGGATGACATAGCACCTATCAACTCCCAAGCCCAGGAACGCCTTGCCTACCCGATCCAAAAGCCTGTCGCTCTGCTGGAACGCATCCTCAACGCCTCGTCCAACCCCGGCGACGTGGTGCTTGACCCGTTCTGCGGATGTGGCACCACGGTTCATGCGGCGCAGAAACTCGGGCGGCAATGGATCGGGATTGATGTCACTCATCTTGCCATCGGCCTGATTGAAAAGCGCCTGTGCGATGCGTTTGAGGGGGTGGAGTTCAAGACCCACGGCGTGCCGCAAAACCTTGACGGGGCGCGCGACTTGGCCGCGCGCGGGCGTGACGACAAGAACTACGACTTTGAATTTGAAAAGCGGGCATTTTCCCTGATCGCCGCCCAACCCGGCAATCTGTCCAAAAAAGGCGCCGACAAGGGCATCGACGGTAACCTGTTCTTCGGGTCCAAACACGAAGGCCGCGCGATAGTCTCGGTCAAGGCGGGCGAGAATGTCGGCGTGGCGATGATCCGCGACCTGCGCGGCGTGATCGAGCGTGAGGGGGCCAATATCGGCGTCTTCCTTAACCTGACCGACCCGTCAAAACCCATGGTAACCGAGGCAGCAGGGGCGGGGCAGTTTGAACTGCCGGGCTTCGCCCCGGTGCCGCGCATCCAGATCGTGAAGATCGAACAGGCGATGGCGCTGCGCGACCGCGCCGTGCGGCTGCCCGCGCGGCGCGATGACACCTTCACAAAGGCGGCCAAGGACCAGGTTCAGGGCGCGCAGGGGGAACTGGACATTTAGGCAGCCGATCTGGTTCGCCCTCGGCTGGCCCGCCTTCGCCGCCCTTGTGGCAATCTTCTGGCTCATGGTATCCAAACCTGACTTCAGTTGAGGACCCCGATGCAAAAGACCGCAAATCCCAAGGCTGCCAAATCCAGAACCGTCAAGGACTACATCCGCACCATCGTGGACTTTCCGCATGAAGGCATATTGTTCCGCGATGTGACCACCCTGTTCGCCGATCCGCGCGGGTTTCGCATGTGCGTCGACCAGCTTTTAGAACCTTACGCGGGCATGCGTATCGACAAGGTGGCGGGGCTTGAAGCGCGGGGCTTCATCCTTGGCGGCGCTGTGGCGCACCAACTGTCGACCGGCTTTGTGCCGATCCGCAAGAAGGGCAAGCTGCCGGGGCAAACGATCTCTCAGGCTTACAAGCTGGAATACGGCGAGGCGGTGGTCGAGGTTCACGAAGACTCGATGGCGCCGGGTGAGAAAATCCTGCTGGTCGATGACCTGCTGGCAACCGGTGGCACCGCCGAGGCTGGTATCCGCCTGATCGAACGGCTGGGTGCGCAGGTCATCGGCTGCGCCTTTGTTGTCGATCTGCCAGACTTGGGCGGCCGTAAAAAGCTGGAGGCGATGGGCATGGAGGTTCATGCGCTGTGTGAATTTGAGGGGCTTTAGGGCAGGATCGCTCGATTGTATCAATCGGGGCGCGTTCCTGACAGGTCGTTTGAGTGTTCAGGACGACCGGGTTTCCCTTTCCCCTGTTCTAGCTTTTAGCCCACTACAGCGACGCAAGGACGATGTGCTGGAACCGCCAGAAACTTTTCCATCCGCGTTTACCATTTACTAACCCGAATCGGCATAAACCTTGTCTTGTCCGGTATACCCGACCGGATGGGCGCTGCTTGCAACACGTGACCCACCTACCCCACCCCAGCGCCCTGTCGGAAACCCGGCAGGGCGTGCTGGTTTTTCTCGCATGTCTGCAAAGAAGTTTGCGCGGGAAATTCGCGAATTTTACGAGCGCGTCCAAGGCAGTGCCAGCCAAGCACTGCCAGATTTCTAAGGTAAGACTCGCGGCTTACAGGAATTTTCGCAGAAAATTCGTCGGCCCACAAACATCAACGCACCCTCACCGCAGCACCGCCCCCGGGTTCATAATCCCGAACGGGTCCAGCGCCGCTTTGATCGCCCGCATCGCGGCCAGTTTGGCCGGGTCCCCATAGCGCTCCAGCTCCGCGACCTTCAACCGACCGATGCCATGTTCCGCACTGAAGGACCCGCCGCGCGCCATCACCATGCCGTGGACCAGATCCTGGACCTCTGCCGCCTGCCCCTTGAAATCAGACGATTTTCTGCCCTTTGGCGGGAAGACGTTGTAATGCAGGTTGCCGTCACCCAAATGGCCAAAGCAGTTGATCCGCCACTCCCCCAACGCGGCCAGCGCAGGCCCGGCATCGGCAATGAAGCCTGCAACTTCGCCCAAAGGCAAGGACACATCGTGTGAGGATACCGCCCCCACAGCCCGGTTCGCCAAGGGTATCGTTTCGCGGATGTCCCAGAACTGGGTGCGCTGTGCGCCCGATTGGGCGATCAGCCCGTCACTGACCAACCCCGCCTCCAGCGCCGCCGCGAACAGCGCGGTCAACGCCTCTTCGGGAGAGCCAGTCGCAAATCCCAGATCAATCAGCACCATCCAGTCCGGGACCTGTGCAAAGGGCTGGCGCACCTGCGGCATCGTTTCGGACAGAAAGTGCAACCCCATCCCCGAAATCAACTCAAACGCCGAAACCCCGCCGGTCAGCGCCTGCGCCATTGCCAAAAGCGCCAGCGCCGCCGCAGGGTCCGGCACCACCATCAACGCAGCACCTTCAGCCACAGGTTTTGGGTACAGCCGCAGGCTGGCCGCCGTGATCACCCCCAGCGACCCCTCAGCTCCGATCAACAGCCCGCGCAGATCATAGCCGGTGTTGTCCTTCCTCAGCCGTTTCAGCCCGTGCCAGATGCTGCCATCGGGAAGCACAGCCTCCAACCCCAGACACAGATCGCGGGCATTGCCATAGCGCACCACATTGACGCCGCCCGCATTGGTGGCAAGGTTGCCGCCGATCCGGCATGACCCCTGACTGGCCAGCGTCAGCGGAAAAATTCGCCCCACCGCCGCCGCCGCCTTGTGCACATCGGCAAGGATCACCCCCGCCTCGGCCAGGAGAACGTTCTCCTCAGGATAGGCCCCACGAATGCGGTTCATCCGCTCCAGCGACACCAGCAAGGGCGCGGCCCCCGCGACCATCACCTGGCCGCCGACCAGACCCGTACCACCGCCCCACGGCACGATCCCCACACGCGCATCCGCAGCCGCCCGTACAATGACCGCCACCTCTTCGGTCGAGGCTGGGCAGGCCACCGCACCCGCCTGACCTTGCCACTTGCCACGCGGCTCTTCCAGATAGCGCGGTTCTACCGGGCGCAAGGTGCCGGGCGGCAACAGCCCTTCAAGGTCATTCAGAAAGGCAGCGTCGGCGGGGTTCAGCATGGATCACCTCTGCCCCCCCTTTACCCCTTTGTCGCTCAGGGGAAAAGCGCGGGCATCAGCACAACGATGTGGGGGGCTGCGGTCAGGCTTTGGCGTGAGACGTCAATCTCTGCCCCGGCACTCAATGACACCGGAAACCCCGCCATCTGGGCCAGAAAGGTCTGAAGCACCTCTGGTGTGAACCAATGCATCGGCAGCACCAACCTTGGATGCAACGACCGCACCACCCCGGCAATGGCCGCCTGATCCATCGTATACTCCCCATCCACCGGCACCATCAACACATCCACCCTGCCGATTTGCGCCAGCTTCACCGGGTCCAACACCTGATGCAGATGGCCCAGATGCACGATGCACAGGCCAGCCACCTCAAAGATGAAGATCGAGTTGCCATCCTTGCGCGCCCCCTCCCCAAACGGCCCGCGCAGGTCTGACGTGACATTCCTGATCCGCATCTCTCCCAGATCAAGGTCGATCACCGCAGGCTCACCCGGCGGACCCCAACCGCGCAACACCACCGGAATGCGCGGGTCAGGGTGGTTGGTATAGTGGGTGTCGTGATAATTGTTCATCGTGACGATTTCCGGCACGACATCGGGGTTGCCGGTGTGGCCGTTGTAATCGGTGATCGCCATCAGCCCGCCGGGGGTCTGGATCGCCAGCATGGAATGGTCAATATAGCGGATGCGCACCACGTTATCCGGCGGCCGCACCCCGTAGCGCGCGGGCACAACAGACGGAATTTTCCCCGCCAAAGCGATACAGTCCGAGGGGATAACCTCAGCCCGCGCCAGTCCCGGCAAGATCAGCAATAGGGCAATCAACCACCGCATCGGCCCAGCCTGCCACGACAGACCCGGCGCCCGCAATCACGTTCCCGTCAGCCCAGATACCTGTGCAAGGATCACCCAGCAGCCGGTCTGACGCGTTCACCGACGATACGCCACAAGCCCCTGCGCCAAGCCCAAGATTGCCGTGACGGACCGCTGGTTGCGCGCAGTCAGCTCACCCTTCAGATAGGTCGCAAGCTTTGCCGCGACGGCAGAGGTGCCAAAGCCCTGCGGCGTTTGCAGGTAAAAGGCATGGTCTGTCATATGAAAACGCTCTCCCTTCGTAGCCAGCGCCACCAAGCCCGCGTCAAACCGCACGTCGCCCTGCAGAAAGACCACATGAACATGCGCCCCATGCGCCGCACCCTCAGCCGCAAACGGATTGGCCGCCAGAACCTGTGTCATCTCAGCCAAGGTCAGCACAAAGACCGGCACCCGCAACCCAAAGCCCGCCTTCAGCGCATCCGCGATCCGCGCAGCCAATCCCGCCCGGTTCCCAAAAAACACCGCATTGCCGCTTTGAATATAGGTCTGAACCCGCTCCAGCCCCAAACCCGCCAGCATCCCGCGAAACTCTGCCATCGGCAGCCGCCCGGCCCCGCCGACATTTACCCCGCGCAACAACAGGATCAAAGGCTCCACCCCATTCACAGGTCCAAAAATATCCTAAAGGGGTCCCCAGGGGAGGCGAGCCTCCCTTGGGCGAGGGGGGGGTGGGGGGGCGAGCAGCCACCCCAACCTATCGCCCCACCCCAACCTGTCACCCCACTTCAGTCTTGCCGCGCCGGTCCGACCGCAAATTGGCGTACAGAACATGGTTGCGCCAGCGCCCGTTGATCTGCAGATAGCTTTGCGCCACCCCTTCATACTTGAAGCCGCAGTTTTCCAAGACCCCGCGTGAGGGGGCATTTTCCGGCAGACACGCCGCCTCGATCCGGCTTAGGTCCATGATCTGAAAGGCGTGATGCACCACCGACTGGACCGCCTCTCGCATGTAGCCTTGCCGCGCATGGGCGCTGCCGATCCAATAGCCCAACGTTCCGGCCTGCACCGGGCCGCGCCTGATGTTGTCCAGCGTGATCGCCCCGATCAGCAGATTGTCCGAACGGCGCACCAACATCAGCGGCAAGGCCGTGCCCTGCACGTCGGCCCGTGCTGACCAGTAGACCCGGTTGGTAAAGGCCTTGCGTGACAGATGATCGTTGGCCCGCACCGGCTCCCACGGGATCAGATGGTCGGCCGACCCCTGCCGCAGCGCCACCCAGGTCCGGTAGTCGGCATGGGTCGGCAACCGCAGCGTCAACCGCTCACTTTCAATTTTCGGCTTTTTCTTCAGGCCGAACATCAGCCGCGCAGCCGGTCGCGGATGGCCTCCAGCCCGGGTGCAGCAGTGACGGGGCCGTACAGCGCCAGCGCCGATCCTGCTTCGGTCAACCCGGCGGCAAAGCGGCGCACGTCGGCGGCGGTCACTGCCTCGATCTTGGCCACCACCTCATCAACCTCTGGCACCCGGCCATAGATCGCCAGCAACCGCGCAATCCGTTCGGCCCGCGACGAGGCACTTTCAAGGCCCATCACCATGCCCGCCTTGATCTGGGCCCGCGCCCGCGCCACTTCTGCCTCTGTCATGTCATCGGCGGCGCGCTTCATCTCGTCCACCGTCAGGCTGATCAGATCACTGATCTCATCGCCAGAGGTGCCGGCATACAGCGTGATCTGGCCTGCATCCTCATAAGCGCCGGCCTGCGCAAAGATCGAGTAACACAGGCCCCGCTCTTCGCGGATCTTCTGGAACAGCCGCGAGGACATGCCACCCCCCATCGCTGTCGCATAAATCTGTGCGACATGCACATCCGGGTGCCGATAGCCCGGCGCATCGAATGCCATGGCGAAATGGGCCTGTTCCAGATCCTTGATTTCGCGACGTTCGGTGCCCAAAAACCGTGCGCCCTCAAACCCCTGAATGCCGCGTGCCTTCAGGCCGCCAAACATCGCCTGCGCCTGCGACACCACCACGTCATGATCCACCCCGCCCGCCGCCGACAGGATCATCTGACCGGGTGCGTAACGTTCGCCGACAAACCCCTTCAGGTCAGCCGCGCCAAAGGCCGAAACGCGCTCTTCCGGCCCCAGAATGGTGCGGCCAAACGGCTGATCGGGATAGGACACCTCTTGCAGCCAGTCGAACACGATATCGTCCGGCGTATCTAAAGCCTGACCGATTTCCTGCAGGATCACATGGCGTTCGGTTTCAATATCCGCTTCGTGAAACGCCGGATTCAGCACGATATCGCCGATCACATCCAGCGCAAGGCTGACATCATCCTGCAACACCCGCGCATAATAGGCCGTCATCTCTCGGCTGGTATAGGCGTTGATGTAGCCGCCAACATCCTCAATTTCCTCGGCAATCTGCAGCGAGGTGCGCCGGTCGGTGCCCTTGAAGGCCATATGCTCCAGAAAATGCGCAATGCCGTTCTGTTCGGGCCGCTCGTGCCGCCCGCCTGCCATGACCCAAACCCCCGCCGAAGCGCTTTTCAGCCCCGGCATATCTTCGGTCACGATGCGCAGGCCGTTGTCCAGCGTGGTCAGGCGTACAGTCAAGAAGCGATCCTTTCGCGGACCAAAGATTGAAGGGCTGCCAAATCATTGGCCACCCGCGTGACCCGTTCGTGCCGTGAAAACAGATCACCCATCCGGGCAGGCAGACTGGGCCGCAGACCGCTGGCCCGTTCGACCGCATCGGGGAACTTGGCCGGATGCGCTGTGGCAAGGGTGATCATCGGTGTGGTTCCCAGATGCTCACCCGCCACCTTCACGCCCACGGCACCGTGCGGGCACAGCAATTCGCCGGTCTGGGCATAGGTGTGGGCAATTGTCGCCAACGTCTCTTGCTCAGAGCACGACCCGGACGCAAACGCCGAGCGCAGCATCTGCAATGCGCCTTGGCTGATGGCAAAACCGCCCGCCTTCAACTCGGCCATCAAGGCCGCGACCGCCACCCCATCGCGGTCATAGGCGTCAAACAAGGCCCGCTCAAAGTTGGACGACACCTGAATGTCCATCGACGGGCTGATCGACGGCAACACCCCGTCTGTGGCGTAGGCACCAGAGCGCAGCGCGCGGTCCAGAATGTCATTCTGGTTGGTCGCAATAACCAACTGGTCAATCGGCAACCCCATCGACCGGGCGATGTAGCCTGCAAAGATGTCGCCAAAGTTGCCGGTCGGCACGGTGAAGCTGACCGCACGCCCCGGTGCTCCCAAACTCAACGCGCTGCTGACAAAGTAGACCACCTGCGCCAGCACCCGCGCCCAGTTGATGCTGTTCACGCCCGCCAGCCGCACCCCGTCACGAAAGGCAAAGTCGTTGAACATGTCCTTCACACGCGCCTGACAATCGTCAAAGTCGCCGTCCATCGCCAGCGCATGAACATTCGCCTCAACCGGAGTGGTCATCTGGCGGCGCTGCACCTCACTGATCCGGCCATGCGGGAACAGGATGAACACATCGACATTGGCCAAGCCGCGAAACGCCTCGATCGCCGCAGACCCGGTATCGCCAGAGGTCGCCCCCACAATCGTGATCCGCTCACCCGATTTCGCCAAAGCCGCCTGCATCATCTGGCCGATCAACTGCATGGCGAAGTCTTTGAAGGCCAAAGTCGGGCCGTGAAACAACTCCAGCAGGAAATGGTTCGGTGCCAGTTGCTTTAGCGGCGCGCGCGCCGGATGGCTGAAGCCTGCATAGGCCTTGTCGATCAGCCCGCGAAATTCGTCATCGGTAAAAGTGTCGCCCATGAAGGGGCTCATCACGGCAAAGGCGATCTCTTCATAGGGCCGCCCCGCCAGGGCTGCAAACTGCGCGGCGGTGAACTGCGGCACCGCCTCGGGCACATACAACCCGCCATCGCGCGCCAGCCCGGTCATCATCGCCTCACCGAACGTCAAGGCCGGAGCAGCCCCCCGGGTCGAGATATATCGCATCATACAGCCTTCGAACTTTGCTGCCTGATACGCCACAACAGAAAGACTGTCATCACGAACCAGACCGCCGCCAGGGAAAACCACGTCACGGCGTATTGCCAATGGTTATTGGGAATAGCGGAACTGTCCAGCGGCATCGGCACAATCCCGTCACCGGTCGGTGCGCGGGCGACAATAAGGACAGGCTCGGCGTGCAACGCACTTGCCATCGCAGGCACGTCCCGGGCAAACCACAGACCCGTCTTGGCGTCAGGCGGCGGTGTATAGCTGTCCGCCTCTTGCGGCCAATCCAGATTGCCAACCACCTGCGCGGGATGGGCAGTCTGCGGTGTCGCCACCGACCCGTCCAGCCAGATCCCCCGATCGACCAGAACCCGCCGCCCCTCACCCGTCACCAAAACGGCAATCACCCGCTTGCCCGGCCCCTGATCGGCCAGCGAATCCAGCGTGAAAATTGCTTCACCGGTGTAGCTGCCGCTGACCGTCACCCCCCGGTAACGATCAGCCGCCATGGTCACGGCAGGCGGCAAGGCCACCGGCGCATCGACCAGCATGCCATTGATCGCGGCTAGTTTGGCCTCTTTCCACGCCAGCCGCTGCACCTGCCAAACGCCAAGCGCAATCAGGATTACCACCCCGACCACCCCCACCAGAACTGGCCCGATCATCCGCCGCATCACAGTCTCCCAACTGCAAAGGGGCGCAGGAAAACCGCGCCCCTCCTCATTCATTGGTCCAAAAATATCCCACGAGGGTGTCCGGGGGAGTGTGAAACTCCCCCGGCGCGTTCAGGCAGATCAGCCAGCGCCCCAGACATAGACGGCTGCAAACAGGAACAACCATACCACGTCAACAAAGTGCCAGTACCACGCCGCCGCCTCAAACCCGATATGGGCCTCGGGGGTGAAGTCACCGTTAAAGGTACGGATCAGGCAAACGGTCAGAAAGATCGACCCGATGATAACATGCGCGCCGTGAAACCCGGTCGCCATGAAAAAAGACGCCCCGTAGATGTTGCCGGAAAAGCCAAAGCCCGCATGGGCGTACTCGTAGGCCTGAAAGAAGGTGAACATCACCCCCAGCAAAATCGCAAGGATCAGGCCCTGCTTGATGTCGCGGCGGTTGTTGTTGTCATGGACCAAAGCATGGTGCGCCCAAGTGGCCGCAGCCCCCGAACACAGCAGGATCAGCGTGTTGATGATCGGCAGGTGCCACGGGTCGAACAGTTCAATCCCGGCCGGCGGCCACACGCCATCCTGAATTGGGCTCATCGGTCCCATCGGGTACATGCGATGCTTGAAGAAGGTCCAGAACCACGCGGCAAAAAACATCACTTCGGACATGATGAACATGATGAAAGCGTAGCGCAGCCCGATCCGCACGACCGGGGTATGATCACCGGTGTTGGCCTCGTGGATGACAGCAGACCACCAGCCGTACATGGTGTAAAGCACACCCAACAAGCCAATCAGGCCGACAAACGGCGTCCCGCGCTCGGACGCGCCGTGGTTCATCCAGATCACCATGCCAAGCAGCATGAGGAAGGCGGATGCTGCCCCGATGAAGGGCCAGGACGATGGCGGCAGGATGTGGTAGTCGTGGTTCTTGGCGTTTGACATCGGGCGGCTTCCCTCGGTTATTCCGGGTCTGATCTTCTGGCTTAGTTTATCGGCTTGGAGGTGTCGGGGGCAAGGGCTGCCTCTGCCACATCCAGCGGGATTTGATGGAAAGTGTACGACAGGGTGATTTCCTGGATGAATTGGCTTTCCGGGTCCTGCACTATTGCGGGGTCCACGTAGAACGTCACAGGCATCTGAACGGTCTGGTGCGGCTGCAAGATCTGCGCCGTAAAGCAGAAACAGGCGATCTTGGTGAAATAGCCGCCCGCCCCGTCCGGCGTGACATTATAGCTCGCCTGCCCCGCCACCACGTGATCGGTCGGGTTTGACGCCTCAAAGAACGCAAGCCCCGTCTCACCGATCCGCAGCGTCATGGCGTTCTGCATCGGCTTGAAGGTCCACGGCATGTCGCGGTCTTTTGAAGCGTCAAAGCGCACCGTTACCATCTGGTCCAAAGCTTTGGCAGGCGCGTGTTTGGCAACAGAGGTGGTGCCGCCAAAACCGGTTGTCTTGCAGAACCACGAATAAAACGGCACGGCGGCAAAAGACAGGCTGACCATGAACATCGCCACCAGCACCAGCCAGCGCGCCGTCCGGTTTTGCGGCGTCAGGTTGGCCATCAGTTGCCGTCCTTGATCAAGGGCTGCGCGGTGATCGGAGTGCCATCAGGATTGACCGCGCCCTTGCCCTCAATCGCGTGCATCGGGTCGCCGTGCGTGACCTTTTCCACCGTCAACAGGAAAGACAACAGGACAAACGCCCCCAAGGCCACCCCGACACCGACATTGCGTGACAGACGGCGGCGGTAAATCTCATGTTCCGGACGAAAGGTCATCACAGCGCCCCATATCCCAATCCGTGCAACGCGGCCTCTGCAGCCAGCGCGCCGAACTGGGCAAAAAGATACAGTAAGGAAAACGAGAAGACCTGCTTTTCAATCTTGTAGCGGTCGGCCTCTGCCATCGCCTCGTCACGCCGCACGATCCGCCACGCCCCGGCCAGAAAGCCCAGATTCATCACGACAGAGGTTGCGAGGTAAATCGGCCCGCCAATCGGCGTGAACGCCAGCGCCAAAGCGACAGGGGCCAAAAGCACAGTGTAAACCAGAATATGCCGCCGCGTCGATTTGCGGCCATGCGTCACGGTCAGCATCGGCACGCCCGCATTGGAATAGTCTTCCTTCATGAAAAGCGCCAAGGCCCAGAAATGCGGCGGCGTCCACATGAAGATCAGCGCGAACATCAAAAACGCCTCAACCGAGACCGATCCGGTCATCGCAGCCCAACCCACCATCGGCGGAAACGCCCCGGCAGCGCCACCGATCACGATGTTCTGCGGCGTCAACCGTTTCAGGCCGATGGAATAGACCACAACGTAAAAGAAGATTGTAAAGGCCAACAGCCCAGCCGCCACCAGATTGGTCGACAGCCACAGCATGATCACCGATGCGACCGACAGCGCCATGCCCAAGCCCAGCGCCTCACCCGGGGCGATCAGGCCTGCCGGGATTGGTCGGCGGGCCGTGCGCTTCATCTTGGCGTCAATGTCGGCATCCCACCACATGTTCAACGCACCCGACGCACCTGCACCCAAGGCGATGAACAGGATGGCGGTGAACGATGCAACCGGCGGCAAATGCACAGGTGCCGCAATCATGCCGACAAAGGCGGTAAAGATCACCAGCGACATGACGCGCGGTTTCAGCAGTTGGAAGAAGTCCGAAAAGGACGGCTCAGCCACGCCTTCCAAAACCATTTCGCCATTGGACCTGATATCGGTCATGGGCATCGCTTTCGTTTGAATTTTCAAGGCGAAGGCCCCACAACGGGCGCCCCAACCAATTCCAACCGGCCCTGCTACAGGACCCGGACGACCTTAGTTTGACGCAAGCTGATAGTTGCCGCCCTTGGCCTGCTCCAGCCATTTGTCATAGGCCTCTTGGCTGACGACTTTCACTTCAATCGGCATATAGGCATGGCCCTGACCACACAAAGCGGTGCACTGGCCAAAGTAGATGCCTTCCTGGGTCGCCTTGAACCACGTCTCACCCAGACGGCCCGGCACGGCAGAGTGCATCACGGCAAACGCAGGCACCGCCCAGGCGTGGATCACATCAGCCCCGGTCATCGTGACCTTGACGACCTTGTTCACCGGCACGACCAGAGCATTGTCCACCGCCAGCAGGTAATCCGACGGGGCGTAACCGGCAGCCTGCAGGTCTTTCTTCTCCAGCAAAACAGAGTCAAAGCTGACGCCTGCATCGGGGTATTCGTAAGACCAGTACCACTGGTTGCCCACGACTTTCACATTCAGATCGGCGGCAGGAATCTCCATCTGGTTGAACAAGGCGGGCAACGAGAACGACCCGATAAAGACCAGAATAACAATCGGCACCAGCGTCCACGCCACTTCAATCGGCGTGTTGTGGGTGAACTTGGCCGGGGTCGGATTCGACTTTGAGTTGAAGCGCAAGATCACATACAGCATCAACGCGCAGACAAAGATCGTGATCGCGGTGATGATGTACATGACCAGCGATTCAAGATGCTGGGCCTCGACGGCGACCGGGCTGGACGGCGGCTGAAAGCCCATCTTGCCCAGCACCGGCACGCCGATTTCCTTCAAAGCCTCTGCCGCAACCGATCCGGCCAGCGTCAGCGTCGCAACGCAGGCCAGCGCCACCGACGAAAGGCCGCGAAGAGGGGTGATAAGAGCCATGTTCAATTCCCGTTCCATGCGCGGCTTTTGCGCCGCCTGTCCGACCTGCCCAAGCTCAGGCAGAATCCCGTTGTATGTGCCGCATCTGAAACCATATTAGACAGGCCGCGACAAGAGAAACTGAAAAGGAAGATGGCGCGCTGACCCCGGTTTCAACCCCATGACAGGGATTTTGCCTTGATAAGCTTCACCCCGCGTCGGTTTGTCGCAAAACTCATGCACCGCCTTGCCCGGTTCGTGGCGGTGTTCTGTGCGCTTTCGGTTCTGGGCCTGTATGCCTGCCAGCGCCAGATCGAATATCAGCCCGGCCATTCCAACCCCGATCCTTCGACTTTGGGCCTGCGCGGCGTTCAGGTCGAAACCCTGCTCACCCCCGACAATCAGCATCTGATCCTGTGGTATGCGAAAGCCCGGCCCGGCAAGCCCACCGTGCTGTTCTTTCAAGGCAATGCCGGTGACTTGACCGACCGCGCCCCGCGTTTCGCCTTTTACCAATCCAAGGGCATTGGCGCGGCCTTCCTGTCGTACCGGGGATTTGGTGGCAGCTCTGGCGCCATCACCGAAAAAGGCCTGATCCTTGACGCGCGCACCGCCTATGACTGGTTGGCGACCCGAGTTGCGCCCCAGCAAATCGTCCTTGTCGGCGAATCCCTCGGCACTGGGGTGGCGGTGCAACTGGCAGCGCAGGTGCCGGTTGCGGCGGTGGCACTGGACGCCCCTTACGCATCAACCCTGTCCGTCGCCCAAGGCCGCTTCCCCTTCCTGCCCGTCGCCCTTTTGATGAAAGACCAGTTCCTGTCGATCAACCATATCGCAGCCATCAACGCCCCTCTGCTGATCCAGCACGGCACCGCCGACATGGTCGTACCCTTCACCTCTGGCCAGACCCTGTTCGCCGCAGCCATCCAGCCCAAAACCTTCATCGCCCTGCCCGACCGCGGGCACGAGATCATCTTTGCCCCCGATGTCTGGCAGCGCGAGGTTGATTTCTTCACCCACACTCTCAAGTGACAGCCCCGACCTTGCGGGTGCCGCCGCCTGCGCCTAGGTTCTGTGCAACCCATGGAAAGCCCCACAACATGACCGCACACAGTGCTGACGCCCCGTTCCGCCCGTTCGAAACCCATCTGGACGAGGGCGCAGCCCTGCAAATCCTGCGCGACGCGACCGCAGGGGCGGATGATGGCGAGTTGTTTCTGGAACGCCGCCGGTCCGAAGCCATCGTTTTGGACGACCGCCGCATCAAGACCGCCAGCTACGACGCCTCGGAAGGCTTTGGCCTGCGCGCTGTAAGGGGAGAGGTCGCTGGCTACGCCCACGCCACCGAAATTTCCGAAT
This sequence comes from Rhodobacterales bacterium, assembly GCA_038231775.1. Taxonomy (GTDB): domain Bacteria; phylum Pseudomonadota; class Alphaproteobacteria; order Rhodobacterales; family Rhodobacteraceae; genus Stagnihabitans. The sequence goes on from JBBRKS010000034.1 coordinate 28,366, forward strand.
CCGCGATGAAGCGCGCCTCTGAAACCACACGGCTGGCCGTGGGCGACGGTGGCGGCACGATGGCCCCGCCGCCCAAAGGCACCAACGTCAAACTTTACACCGATGCCGACCCGATGGCCGACGCGGTCTTTGCCGCAAAGATCGACATCCTGAAAGAGATTGACGCCTATGCCCGCGCCCTTGACCCGCGCGTCATTCAAGTCTCGGCGACCATCGCCGCCGGTCTGCAAGAGGTTGAAATTCTGCGCCCCGAGGGTCTGCGCCTGTCGGACATCCGTCCAATGGCCCGCCTCAACGTGTCTGTCGTGGTTGAGGAGAACGGCAAGCGCGAACAGGGCGGCACCGGCGGAGGTGGCCGTCACGGCCTGACCCCCCTGCTGCAACCCGCCTTCTGGCAAGCCCAACTGCGTGAGGCGCTGCGGATCGCCCTTGTGAACCTGCACGCCGAGCCCGCGCCCGCTGGCATGATGGATGTCGTCTTAGGCCCAGGCTGGCCCGGTATCCTGCTGCACGAAGCCATCGGTCACGGGCTGGAAGGTGACTTCAACCGCAAGCAAACCTCGGCTTTTGCTGGGCTGATGGGCCAACAGATTGCCGCCAAAGGGGTCACCGTGCTGGATGATGGCACGATGCCGAACCGGCGCGGTTCCATCTCGGTCGATGATGAGGGTACCCCCTCGCAAAAGAACGTGCTGATCGAGGACGGCGTGCTTGTCGGCTACATGCAAGACCGCCAGAACGCGAGGTTGATGGGGGTCGCCCCCACCGGCAACGGACGGCGCGAAAGCTTTGCCCATATCCCGATGCCGCGGATGACCAACACCTACATGCTGGCCGGGAATGATTCACCCGAGTCCATCGTGGCAAGCCTCAAAGACGGCATCTACGCGGTCGGCTTCGGCGGCGGTCAGGTCGATATCACCAACGGCAAGTTCGTGTTTTCCTGCACCGAGGCCTACCGCGTCAAAAACGGCATCATCGGCGCAGCGGTGAAAGGCGCCACCCTGATCGGCGACGGTGCCACCTCTCTCAAACACATCCGCGCCATCGGCAACGATCTGGCGCTGGACCCCGGCATCGGCAATTGCGGCAAGGCGGGCCAATGGGTGCCGGTCGGGGTTGGGCAGCCGACCCTGATGATCGGCGGGCTGACGGTGGGCGGCAGTCAAAGGTGAGGCTGACTGGGAGGCCCATTCCAACGAATGGTTTGGTTCTTTCAGGTCGCCGTGGCATTCGGCGCAACGTTCGTCTGCATTCCGATGGCTCTGTTTGGCCTCGTTTTACTTGGCGTGACGGTACAACCTTCCGCAACGCCGCCAGACCGCGGCTGGTTCCTGCTCACCGATCTTGTGGCCGTTTTCGGCGTCCTTGGTTTTGCAAGCTTGCTGGCTCTGCCTGTTGCGCCTTTGGCCTGCGCGTTGGCTTGGGTCTTCATCCGGCGCGGTTGGCATGGCTGGTTGCGTCTCGTCGCAGGTACGATGGTGGTTGCGGCCTGTGCCAGTGTCATGGTTCCGTTACTGTTAACCCACGGCCATTCGCAGCGCCCGTTGGATTGGGCTGGGGTCAAGAAGCTTGCTGGCATGGGCCTCCCGGTGGGCCTGTTCTACGGCGTCGTCGCCCGCCTCACGCTGAAATTCTTTATGCCCGAACTATACGAAACCAATCCGGGCGGTGTTCAATCCGCCGCCGCCCAACCCGATTTGGCCAAACATGGTTAACGCCTTGCCATCTCCCCGCGCGTAGAGACGGAAAGAAGACCGGAAGAAGACGGATAAAAGACCGCCAAATCGGCGGCCCCTGCCCCGTTAACCAACACGCCTACCGGCCCGGAAACTTGCCCTTCAACGCATCTGCAAAGGCCCCGCCTGCGAAAGGCGCGGCCTTGGGTGCCGCCGCCATCGGCCCCGGCTTGCCCTTGGGCTGTACAGCACCACGGTCCTGCAAACGCTCACGCGCATTTTCCCGCGCCTCAGCGGAATCCTTCTTCATTGTCAATGCGATACGCTTGCGGGCCGCGTCCACCTCCACCACTCGCACCTGCACCACGTCGCCTGCTTTCACGACCTCATGCGGGTCTTTCACGAACTTGTCGGCCAACTGGCTGACATGGACCAGCCCGTCCTGATGCACGCCAATATCCACAAAAGCACCAAAGGCCGCGACGTTTGTCACCGTCCCCTCCAGCAGCATCCCCACCTTCAGGTCCTTGATTTCATTGACCCCTTCGGCAAAGGTCGCCGTCCTGAACTCCGGCCGCGGGTCGCGACCGGGCTTTTCCAACTCCGCCAAAATGTCCTTGACGGTCGGCAAACCAAACCGATCATCGACAAATGCCCTAGGGTCCAACCGCCCCAAAGCCGCACTATCGCCCATCAGACTGCGAATATCCCGCCCGCAGATCGCGACAATCTTGCGAACAACATCATAGGCTTCCGGGTGCACGCCCGAGGCATCCAACGGCTCGGCCCCGCCCCTGATGCGCAAAAACCCCGCCGCCTGTTCAAACGCCTTTGGCCCCAAGCGCGCCACCTTCAACACGTCCTTGCGCGTCTTGAATGGTCCGTTCACATCGCGGTGCGCCACAATCGCCTGCGCCAAACCCGCCGACAATCCTGACACATGCGCCAAAAGCGGGGCCGAGGCGGTGTTCAACTCCACCCCTACCGCGTTCACCGCATCCTCAACCACCACACCAAGAC
>JBBRKS010000035.1:0-30935 GCA_038231775.1 Rhodobacterales bacterium
GCTGAGGGGGACCGAGTATCACCAGTGCTGCCACTCGTACTTGACGCGGGCGCTTGCGGTGGAACGCAGCATGCCGCTGAGCGAGGCTGAAACCCATGTCCACGACGTGCTGAATGTCTTCATGTGCACCGGGTTTACCCGCGACACCGGACAGTATTTCATGAAAGCCAGCCCGGTGCGGCCCGGCGATTACCTAGAATTCTTTGCTGAATTTGATCTGGTGGGTGGATTGTCGGCCTGCCCGGGTGGTGATTGTTCATCGGAGCACTCGTCGGATCAGGCGCACTGTCATCCCTTGTTGGTTGAGGTTTTCCGGCCTGCAAACGCTCCGGCAGGCTGGGTGCCCGCCAAAGCCAATGGGTATGACCGCAGTCACGGTCGTTAAAGCGCCTCGGCCACCGTTGTTGCCATCGGTGTGGTGGGGTGACCGATCAGCGCTGACAGGGTCTTGCTGTCATCAAACAAGGCCCCACGCGCGGCTTGGTCGTCACTGTCCGCCACGGCACGGGCGAGGTCTGCCGGCAAGCCAAAGCTTTCCAGCAGCTTGACATAGTCGGCCATCGGCATCGAATGGTAGGCAATGGTCTTTCCGACTTTCGCGGAAACCACCGACGCCATGTCGGCCATGGTAAAGGCGCTGTCCCCGGCCAGTTCGTAGACCTTGCCCTGCTTGGCCGGATCGATCAGCACGGCGGCAATCGCCTCGGCATAGTCGGCACGTGCAGCACCCGAAATCCGCCCCGTCCCGGCAGACCCTGCCATAGCGCCGTGGGCGACGGACCCTGCCAGCGATCCGGTGTAATTCTCGGTGTACCAGCCGTTGCGCAACAGGGTGTGGCTGATGCCAGTGGCCTGCAGATAAGCCTCGGTTCCCTTGTGGTCCTGCGCCAGAACCAAGTCCGACCCCGGCGCGTTCAGGATCGAGGTGTAGACGATATGCGCCACACCCGCCGCCTTGGCCGCATCAATCACTGCTTTGTGCTGGCCGATACGGTCGTTGAAATCGTTTGACGATATCAGGACCAGTGCGGTGACACCCTGCAGGGCCGCTGCCATGCTTTCAGGCTTGGTATAGTCAAAAGCGCGGGCCTCAACACCCAGATCGGTCGCTTTGGCCGGGTCGCGCACCAGCGCCACGGCACTGCCGCCCCGCGCTTTCAGAGCCTTGATCGCAAGGCGGCCAAGGTGGCCGGTCGCTCCGGTGATTGCATTGGTCATTGTGATCTCCATCAGGTTGACGAGGTGACCTTATTGGAATACTTACGAAACAGAAGTACCAACGTTTAGGTAAGTATACCGCAATGGCGCACAATGATCTGTCCATGGTTGCAGAGGTTGCCCAAAAGGGCAATGTTCTGGCAGCCGACTGCCCGTCGCGGCTGATCCTGCAGCATGTGACCAGCCGTTGGGGCGCGTTGGTTCTGATGGCCCTGGCGGACGGCACGCTGCGGTTTTCCGAAGTGCGGCGGCGGGTGGACGGGGTCAGCGAGCGGATGCTGGCCCAGACGCTGCAAGTGCTCGAATCGGACCGTCTGGTGGTGCGCCATGCCTACGACGTGGTGCCGCCGCATGTCGATTACACGCTGACCGTGCTTGGCCGCGAAATCGCCACGCGTGTCCTGACACTGGCAGGCTGGATCGAGGATAACTTGGCAGATTTGCTTGCACCGGGTGATGCACCCCAGACCATATCACAGCCAATCGACCAAACCGTTGGGTAGCCTGCGCGGCCTTTGCTAAGCCAGTTTTGTGTCAGGCGGACCAAAGCGCGCCAGGATACGCTCTTTGATCTGGTCACGGGCCTGACGGTAGGCGGACAGTTTGGTGTCACGGCTTTCGCCCAAGCCCGTCGGGTCAAGGATCGGCCAGTATTCCACGCTGAGGTGATAGTTCCGCGTCAGTTCAAGGGCGGTGCGCTGGCTGGCGGGCGACAGGGCAATGACCAGATCATACTGACCCAGATCATCGCCCCATTGCTGCATTTCCTGAAATGACCGCGACCGGTGCCGCGACAGTTCCACCCCGATCTCCTGGCAGACGGCGATTGAGAACCCGTCAATCTCCATATCGTTCCTCACCCCGGCAGATTGGACGTAAGCCTTTTGGCCGTAGAATTTTTTCATGATCCCTTCGGCCATTGGCGAGCGTACCGCATTGTGGTCGCAACAAAACAAGATGGCCGAGGGGAGGTTGCCCATGTCAGCCCCAGTGCATCACGCAAATCAGGGTGAACAGGCGGCGGGCGGTGGCCCCGTCGACGACCGCCTTGCCCTCCAGCCGTTCCTGCAGAACCCGCGCCCCTTCGTTGTGGATGCCGCGCCGTGCCATATCAATCGCCTCGATCTGCGACGTGGGCAGGCGCTTGACCGCCTCGAAATAGCTTTCGCAGATCTGGAAGTAATCCTTCACGACCTGCCGGAACGGACCCATCGACAGATGAAACTCTGCCACCTTTTGCGCGTCCTGATCCGAGATGCCAAAGACAAGGCGTCCTTCGCGCATGCCAAGCGCCAGATGGTAGGGCCCGGGATGTTCGGCGGCACGGGGGATTGCAAAGCTGTTGTCCTCAAGCAGATCAAAGATCGCGACCTTGCGTTCCTGATCAATCTCGGCGGTCGGTGGCACCAATCCCTTGTCGTCGATATCAATTGCACACAGGCGGTTTGTCATCCGCGCCCCCCGTTCAGCGCATCCAGCCTGGCGCGGACCGAAAGGCCATGCGCCTCAAGACTTTCTGACATGGCAAGGCGTTCGGCGGCCGGGCCAATCGCGGCCAAAGCCTCGGGCGTCATTTTGGCGATTGTGGTGCGCTTGAGGAAATCCATCACTGACAGTCCGCTTGAAAACCGTGCCGAGCGTGCGGTGGGCAGCACGTGGTTCGGCCCGCCAACGTAGTCGCCGATCGCTTCCGGAGTCCATGCCCCAAGAAAGATCGCACCGGCATGGGTGATTGCCTGCGACAGGCTTTCGGGGTCGGCGACACACAATTCCAGATGTTCGGGGGCGATACGGTTGGACAGGGTCGCAGCCTCGGCCAGATTGCGCACGGTGATGACAGCACCGTTTTGCGCCCAGGATGCCCCCGCAATCGCGCGGCGCTGCAGGGTTTGCAACCGGGCTTCAACCGCCTGCGCCACCTTTCGACCAAATTCGGCGTCGTCAGTGATCAGCATGGATTGCGCGCTTTCGTCGTGTTCGGCCTGCGACAGCAGGTCCAGCGCCACCCAGTCGGGGTTGTTGTCGGCATCTGCGATCACCAAAATCTCGGATGGCCCGGCGATCATGTCAATGCCGACCCGGCCAAAGACCCGCCGTTTGGCTGCCGCCACATAGGCGTTGCCCGGCCCGGTGATCTTGTCCACCGGCGCAATCGTCTGGGTGCCGTAGGCCAGTGCCGCAATGGCCTGCGCGCCGCCGATCCGGTAAACCGTATCAACCCCCGCAATCCGCGCCGCCAGCAGAACCAAAGGATTGACCACGCCGCCCGGGGTCGGGCAGGCCACCACCAGACGCTTGACCCCCGCGACCTTGGCCGGAACGGCATTCATCAGTACGGATGACGGGTAGGACGCCAAACCGCCCGGCACATAAAGCCCCGCTGCCGTAACCGGGGTCCAGCGCCAACCCAGACGGGCACCGACAGCATCGGTCCATTCGGCGTCCTGCGGCATCTGGCGTTCGTGATAAGCACGGATACGGTCCGCCGCGAGGGTCAATGCCGCACGGTCATCAGCCGAGACCTTTTCACAGGCAGCGTCAATTTCCTCAGCCGTGAAGGCGAGCGTTTCGGGCGTCAGGTCCAGCCGGTCGAAGCGTGCGGTCAGCGCAATAACCGCCGCATCGCCGCGTGCGCGCACGTCAGAAATGATCGTGGCCACCGCCTGATCGACATCCTCTGCCTCTTCGCGTTTCATGCCCAAAAGGGTCTGAAACCGGGCCTCGAAATCATCATCCTGGGTCGAGAAAAACATCGCCATGCCAGCCCCCTTCGCTTGAGGCTGCATAGCCGCAGCCCCCGCCTGCTGCAAGGCAAAGCCCGTTCAGGCCGTCGTGCCGAACAGCAGGAAACCGTGGGGGTGATGTCGCAGACGCGTCGTGAAACGCTTTAAGACAAACGGTGTGCTGGCAATGGGCCGGGCCAGTGCATCGCCTCCGTCCTGCAGTACGGTGTCAGCCAGAAGGGAGCGTCGGGGTACCAGCCACATTCCGGTCATTCAGTGCTGTCGTCCGATGCCGGGATGGGGCAAAGACAAACCCGGGAATTTCAGAGCATCGTTTTGCCAATCAGCTGTGTGATGCGACCCGACGAAATTCCACCTCACATCATCTGCCGTTAGCATGCGCGGGCTGTCTTATGTCGCAATTCGCCTCAGACAGGTCGCTGATCGCAGATTGCCCGGCGTTAGGCAAATATCAGTTAATTCTATAGAGATTACCTGTTTTACGTTGACAAGACCAGTTCATCTCAGGAATCTGCGACCAGAGAGATCAAGGAGTCGCAGAAAATGAACTTTGGTGACATGAATTTTCTCTTTTCGCTGTCGGGACTGGCGATTGGCATCATCGTCGGGTTGACCGGCGTTGGGGGTGGGTCCCTGATGACTCCGCTGCTGGTTTTGCTGTTTGGCATCCACCCGGCCACCGCCGTTGGCACCGATCTGCTGTATGCTGCGGCGACAAAGTCGGTCGGCACCGTGGTGCATGGGCGCAAGAACAAGTCGATTGACTGGCAGATCGTGCGGCGTCTGGCCTATGGGTCGATGCCTGCAACGCTGGCCACATTTGCGATCATGCAGTCGTTCGGCATGAAAAGCAGCAAGGGCGGGGTGCTGGCCGTCATGCTGGGTGCCGTGCTGCTGATGACCGCGATATCTTTGCTGTTCCGGCCCCAGATCGTTGCGTATTGTTCCAAAAGCATCACCTCGACCAGCGATGGTTTTGTGACGGGGATGACGGTCTTGACCGGCGCTGTGCTTGGGGTTCTGGTGACAACCACATCGGTCGGGGCTGGCGCAATCGGCGTAACCGTTCTGCTGATCCTGTATCCGCGCCTTGAGACGTTGCGGATTGTCGGGTCTGATATTGCCCACGCGGTGCCCTTGACGCTGATTTCCGGTCTGGGTCACTGGTATCTGGGCGACGTCGATTTCACCTTGCTGTTCACGCTGCTGCTGGGGTCGATTCCGGGCATCATCATCGGCAGTCTGGCAGCACCCAAGGTGCCCGAAGGCGCGCTGCGTACGTTCCTTGCTCTGATTCTTATCCTGGTCAGTTTCAAACTGATGGGCGCGTTCTGAAACACAAAGTTCAGGGCCGCAGGTGAACTGCGGCCCTTTGTTCAGGTGCGGATGCCAGCGAACCTGACCTGCCAATCGGCGCGTTCTTCGTCGGTGATCTTGCGGAACAGGTTTTCCGGCACCGCAAAAGCGTGGCCCGCAGGCAACGCCCGGATTGCCGCTGACACATCGCTGGGCCAGGTCCAGTCCGTGCTGTCCAGCGCTGTCATCATCGCGGCAGAGGCGTCGGGGATGAAGGGCTGCGACAGGATCGCATAAATGCGGATCAGGTTCATCGCCAGACGGATCATCGCTTCGGCCTTGTCGGGGTCGGTTTTCACCACGGTCCACGGCGCTGCCGATTGCAGATATTCGTTGCCAACCGCCCAGATGCCGCGCAATTCGGCGGCGGCCTTGCGGACCTCCATCGCGGCCATCAACTGTTCGTAGTCGCGGATGCGCGCCCCTATGTCGGCGATCAGCGCGGTTTCTTGCGGGCCAAACTGACCGCCCTCGGGGATCGTCTCACCAAACTTGGACCGCGCAAATTTGGTCACCCGGCTGACAAGGTTGCCCAGAACGTCGGCGAGGTCTTTGTTCACGGCGGTCTGAAAATTCTCCCACGTGAACTCGGCATCGCTGCTTTCGGGGGCGTGCGACAGCAGCCACCAGCGCCAGTAATCCGACGGCAGGATCGAGAGTGCTTGATCCATGAACACCCCGCGCCCGCGTGATGTTGAAAACTGGCCGCCGTCATAGTTGAGGTAATTGAACGACTTAAGGTAGTCGACCAGCTTCCACGGCTCACCGGAACCCAAGATCGTCGCCGGGAAAGACAGCGTGTGGAACGGCACATTGTCCTTGCCCATGAACTGGTAGTAGGTGACATCGGCGGCACCCTTGTCGGTGCGCCACCAGCGTTGCCAAGCCTCATCGCCCAAGCCATGCGCATCGGCCCATTCGGCGGTACACGCGATGTATTCAATCGGCGCATCAAACCAGACGTAGAACACCTTGCTTTCCATCCCCGGCCAAGGTTCATCACCTTTGCGGACCGGGATGCCCCAGTGCAGATCGCGCGTGATGCCACGGTCCTGCAAACCGTCGCCGTCGGTCAGCCATTTCTTGGCAATCGAGGTGGTGAGGATCGGCCAGTCCGTCTTGGAGTCAATCCATGCCGCCAGCTTGTCCTTCAGGCTGCGCTGCATCAGGTACAGGTGCTTGGTCTCGCGCACCTCAAGGTTGGTTGAACCGGAAATCGTCGAATGCGGGTTGATCAGGTCGGTCGGGTCAAGCTGCTTGGTACAGTTGTCGCATTGATCGCCCCGGGCCGAGGTATAGCCACAGTTCGGGCAGGTGCCCTCGATATAGCGGTCGGGCAGAAAGCGGCCGTCGTCGATGGAGTAAACCTGACGTTCGGACACTTCGCGGATCAGGCCGTTGTCGGCCAGAACGCCTGCGAAATGCTGGGTCAGGCGGTGATTGCGCTGGCTGGAGGACCGGCCAAAATGGTCAAACGACAGGCGGAAGCCAGCGGCCAGCGACTTTTGCACCTCGTGCATTTCGGCGCAGTACTCTTCGACCGGCTTGCCAGCTTTGGCAGCGGCCAGTTCGGCGGGCGTGCCATGTTCATCGGTGGCGCAGATGAACATCACCTCGTCGCCCCGCGCTCGGCAGTAGCGCGCAAACAGGTCAGCGGGCAACTGGCTGCCGACCAGATTGCCCAAATGCTTGATCCCATTGATATAAGGGATGGCAGAAGTGATCAGAATCCGTGCCATGGCGCACCCTTTGAACCCGTTCGGACCCCGTTTAGCGCAAGCCCGGTCCAAGAGCCAGACGGTTGCGACATTGTGTGGAAGAGGCTGGCATCATGTATGCCAAAGGAGGGGTTTCTGGCAAAGGCCAAAGCCTGAAAAGGGTCAGTCAGACCGTTGTTCGCTTGTCATGGCCAAGCCTCACTGCGCACTTGCCGCTTTTGGGGACCTGTTGATGGCCACCGGAACGTTCGCTTCGAAACAGGTTCAGCCAAGCGTCAGGCGGCGCAGGGTGCCGTCGCGCTGAACCACCCGCCGCATAGCCCCTGCGACATGCAGCACCAGCACACCCATCAGCAGCTTGGTCAGGACCGAATGCGCCAGAAGCCCTGCGTTTTCCCAAGCCTCTGACACCGGGGCGATCGGGGGAATGACCCAGCGGTCGGCAAACACAATGTCCAACCCGCTGGCCGAGGCATAGACCCACCCGGCCAGCGGGATCAGCACCAACAGCACATAGGTCAGATGATGCACGGCTTTTGCCGCCCGCGTCTCCCACGCGTTCGGCGGTCCTAGCGGAGCGGGCGGCGGGCTGATCCGGTGCCAGATCAGGCGGATCAGCACCAAAGCCAGCGCCGTCAGCCCCATCGTCTTGTGCAGACCGTACAGCCACAGAGTCGCAAGTCCGGGCTGGATATTGGCCAGTTTCGTCCCCAGGACCAGCAATGACAGGATCAGCAGCGCCATCGCCCAATGGATCAGGCGGCTGATCCAGCCGAAATGGGTCGCATCATTCAGCACTCAGTTCGCCCTTTCGATCCGTGCCAGAATGTTCAGACGCACCTCGTCGCCGACCATGTCATGCCAACCGACCGCCCCAAACGTGCTGCGCTGGATGGCACCCGTCAAGCGGATCGTAAGATGGCTAAGATCGCCGACCTCTGCGCCCTGCTGGCGGTAAATCTCGGCATGAAAGCTGGTGGGTCTGGTGACACCGCGGACCGTGATGTTGCCCAGAACGGTGGCGCCCTGCGCGTCGGGCTGAACCTTGGTCGAAACGAAAGTTATTTCCGGAAACTCTGCCGTATCAAGCACTTTCGGCCCGCGCATCGCTTGGGTGGCGAAGGGAAAGCTGGCATCCGCCCCCGCAGCATTCAGCGTGACCGCCACTTTGGACGCCCCGACATGGGCAAAATCCAGCGTCAGATCGGCCAATGTAACCGGCATGGTTCCGTTGACCTTGTCCGGCCCGAAATCGGTTTCGAACCCGACCGAGGACAGTTCGGGCTGCAGATGATAGACCTCTGGCGCGGCAAGGGCGGGGGTGGCGCACAGCATCAGGGCAAGGATAGGGATCAGACGCATTGGGTCCTCCTGCGCGCGAGCGTAGCACGGGACGTATGTTTTCCGCGTCACTTTCGGGTGTGATCTTGCCCCGTTTGACCCGGTCCGGTGATATCCTGCCCAGCGTGACCCTCCCAAACCTCTGCGACCATCCGGACAGGGCCTGTGTCATCCGCAGCCTTGCGCTGCAACCGAAAGCTGGCTTCGGGGGCAAGGCGGGCGCGCAAGCGGTGCAAGACCCAGGCGCTGCGCCGTTCGATCAGGGTTGATCCGCTGGGGGCCGCAGCCATGTGCCACCGGCTTTCCACACCCTGCGCGCCACCGCTTTCCGGCGTCAGCACCAGACCAAGCGGCGGCAGGCGGCCCGCGTTGCGCGCAGCCTCTGCCCCGGTTTCCGCCGCCAGATGCAGACGGCGCACCGGGGTCAGAGCCGGGGGGGCGGGCAGATCGGCCAGAACCAGCGGGCTGGCCCCGGAGCGCAACGCCTCTTCCATCGCCCACAAAACATCCTCGGGCCGCCGTGCCCTTGCAAAGATGATGCGCCCCGGATCGGCCAGTTCCGCCAGACCCGCCGGATAAATCCGCTCTGTCAGCCAGCCCGGGCTGATCCAGATCACCGGCCCCTGACTTTCCCCAAGGATCAGTGCGGCCAAAGTCGCCCGCGCCGGTCCGCAAATCTCATGCAGCCGGCCCCGCGCAAGGCCAAGGCCCAGCCCCCCCGGCAACGGCTGCGCGGGCCAAGCCTTTCGCCCCCCGGCGTTATGAAGACCGGCGCTATGAAGAATCGGAAGTGCCATACCGTCAGTTTAGGATGTTCGCACAATGTTCTCAATCCCGTGACTTTCCTTTGTCACCCTCAGGCCCTAGCTTGTGCCAAAATCCGGAGGGTGCGATGCGGCAGATTGATTTGGGACGGACTGGGATCAAGGTGTCAGAACTGTGCCTTGGCACGATGACGTGGGGCACCCAGAACACCGAAAGCGAAGGCCATGCACAGATGGATATGGCGCTTGAGGCCGGGGTGAACTTCTGGGACACGGCAGAGATGTATCCGGTCAACCCGGTGACCAAAGAAACCGCTGGCCGGACCGAAGAAATCATCGGCACATGGTTCGCCAAACACGGTGGCCGCGACAAAGTCGTTCTGGCCACCAAGATCGCCGGAGGCGGGATGACAGCCAAGCGTGACGGCGCCCCGCCATCGGCTGCCATCTTGCGTGAGGCGGTTGAAGGCAGCCTGGCGAAGTTGCATACAACCTGGATCGACCTGTATCAAATCCACTGGCCCGCCCGCAAACACTATCACTTTCGCGACAATTGGGCCTATGATCCAACTGGTAACGATCCTGTCAAGATCGAGGCAGTGATGCTTGAAATTCTTCAGGAATCCGCAAAACTGATTGCTGAGGGCAAGATCCGCGCCCTTGCACTTTCCAATGAAACCGTGTGGGGCACGGCAAAATGGCTGGCCTTGGCCGAAAAGCACGGGTTGCCGCGTGTGGCCAGTGTGCAAAACGAATATTCGCTGCTGTGCCGCCAGTTCGACACCGACTGGTCGGAACTGTCAGTCATGGAGAATCTGCCGCTTTTGGCCTTTTCACCGCTGGCATGTGGCATCCTGTCGGGCAAATATCAGGGCGATGTAACTCCGGCTGGCACCCGGCGCGCCCTGAACCCCGCGCTCAGCGGTCGCATGACGCCGCGGGTTTTTGCCGCCACCCAGGCCTATCTGGACATCGCCGCCCGTCATGGCCTGAACCCCTGCCAGATGGCCATCGCCTTTACCCAAAGCCGCCCGTTCCCGACAATCCCGATTGTGGGTGCCACGACGCTGGCTCAACTTGCGACCAACCTTGTGCCGGTGACGCTATCGACCGAGGTTCTGGCTGAAATTGCCGCCGCCCACCGCGCCCATCCGCAACCCTATTGAGCAATCCGCTTGCAAGCCCGCAGCCCTTGCGGTCCTGTGGTACGAGGTGAGGTGAGGGAATGATGCGTCGAGGTGCAAGGCTTGTCGCTGTGCTGATCCTGCTGGCCGCTTGCCAGATGCAGGCGCCAAAGTCTGGACCGGAAACCGGACCGCAAACCGGCCAAAACTTGGAAACCGATGGCATCGTGGCCCCCCTTGCGACCGAGGCGATTGCCGTCACACCACTTGATGCGGCCGCAGCAAGCAACAGCAGCGCTGCACCAACAGATGCGCCCGCAAATCCTGCGATCCCGGTTCAGGTGCCGGGAAAGACCACGCCTCGCCCCGAACCGCGCCCGACTGATGCGCCCCAGACTGAAACGGCCACCACGCCTGCCGCAGATCAGCTAGCCGCCGCCGCACCAGCGCCCGCACCGCCGGTTTCGCCAGAACAGGCCCTGTGCGAAAAATCCCGCGGTGAATGGGCCGAAATAACCGGCTCAACCGGGCATGTCTGTGCGCACCGGATGCGGGATGCGGGTAAGGCTTGCCACAAGAAAACCGATTGTCAGGGCGAATGTCTTGCGCGATCAAACACCTTCGCCCCAATCGACCCGTTGATGGGCTGCAACGATATCCTGCAACCGAATTGAGGCGAGGTGACCTTGTGCCTGCAATGACCCGCCCTTTTCTGACACGGTTTGTGCTCACCGCATTGCTGCTGGCTGCGTGCACCCCGCGCCCTTTGCCATCGGTTGTCTACCGCGACACCTCACGTCAGGTCTATTCGATCGCAGCGTTTGATCCGGCACGGATGGCGGGAAACTGGCATCAGGTCGCGGGATTTGGGACGGCTTGCATGGGCGGTTCGATCACCATCGGGCCGACAACGACCTATGACCTGTGCCTGCCCGATGGGCGCAAAACGGGCGCGGGGGCAATGACCGCAACCCTGCCGGGGCGGTTTGATCTGCCCGGAGTTGGGCCGTTCTGGGTGCTTTGGGCCGACGTCGACAACCGGACACTGGTGATCGGTGCCCCCTCTGGCCGCTACGGGATGATCCTGAACCGTGACGCGACTTTGCCATCCGACCGGATGAAGGCTGCCCGCGATATCATGTCGTTCAACGGGTATGATGTGACAAAGCTGATCAACTATTGACGGTCAGGCTGCGCAAATGACCGGGCGTGTCGCGTGCTGAATGACTTGCCTCGCGCACCAGCCAGTCAAAGTGGCGCGAGACCTCACCCACTTTGGACGGGTCGGAAAACACCAGATATTGGCGACCCAGATAGACCACGGCCCGGTGCGCGCCAAAGACCGTAACAGGAGCCGAGAACACCTTGTGCGCGTCAAAAAGATACAGGCGGAGCGCGGGGTAAAGCGTCTCTGTCACCCGGACAAGCTCGTTCAGTTGCGCTTGGCGCAGGGCCGCAGGCAGGCCCGACCAATAGCCCGTCCCGGCGGCAAAGCTGGCAAGCTCATGCAACGGCAGGGCGATTTCAAAATCCGAATGGGCGGCGGCCATCAAGCCGCGCTGGGCACCAAAGGTCGCGATGGCGGCGGCTGAGTCGTGGCCAAGGGTCGCGCTGTATTCCCATTCGACCACCTCTGGAGTCTTCAGGATATCGGGCAACGTCGCCGGCACATGCCTGATCTTGGCCCCCGCCGCCTCGCGGTGCCAGCCGAAGATGGTGGCATCAAACAGCGCACGCGGGGCTGATACCAGTCCGACAGCCGTTTCCACCAAAAGGTCCGGCGGCGTGGGCCGGTCCGTTAGTCCAAGCAACCAGTCGGTCGAAACCCCCAGACAAACCGCGCAATCGGCGGCGGCCTGTGCGTTCGGCAACCGCGTGCCCGGTGCCAGAAGGGCCGAGATGGTCGACCGGTCCAGCCCCGCATCTCTTGCCAGGCTGGCCTGATTTGCCCCGGCCACCGTCATCGCGCTGGCCAAGCGTTCGCGAAACAACGCAGCCCGGTCTCGTTTGTCGATCATATCCATCATGTGGGGACTTTACACACCTTTGGTGATGATTGCATGCGAATTCTCTGAATTCCCGCAGCGCAAATCAAATGCTAACGATTGTTAGGCCCGGAGACGCAAATGCAAGCAACGACAAAAGAATTTGAGTATCCAACCCTGATTTTGCTTGTCGTTACCTATCTGGTGTGGGGCATTGGCACCCTGATCTGGGGTCACAGCCCGTTTTTGTCGGTTTTGCTGACCGGAGTGGCGATCACGCAGTTCATGTCCTTGCAGCACGAGGTGTTGCATGGCCATCCTTTCGCCAACCAGCGTCTGAATGAAGCGCTGGTTTTTCCTGCGCTTGCGATCTGCATGCCTTACCAGCGGTTTCGCGATACCCATCTGCAACATCACTACGACCCGGCCCTGACCGATCCGTATGACGACCCGGAATCCTGCTACGCCGACCCGCAGGTCTGGGCCCAACTGTCCAAGCCCCTGCAAGGCCTGTTGCGGCTGAACAACACGCTGTTGGGCAGGATCGTGCTGGGTCCGTTCATCGGAACATGGGTTTTCGTCGCCCACGATTTCGGTCGGATCCGGCGTGGTGAAACCGGCGTCATATCGGCATGGCTGTTGAACCTGGCAGGACTGGTACCGGTTCTAATCTGGTTGCATTGGTCGGGAATGCCGATGCCGGGCTATTTTGCTGCCCTTTATCTGGCGATGGCGCTGTTGAAAATCCGCACCTTTGCAGAACACCGCGCCCATGAGGCGTCCCGTGCCCGCACCGTGGTGATCGAGGACCGTGGCCCGCTTGCCCTGTTGTTTCTGAACAACAATTTTCACGCTGTCCACCATTCGCATCCGGGCGTCGCTTGGTACAAACTGCCTGCCTTGTACCAGTCGCGCAAGGAGCACTACCTGCGCCGGAATGAGGGGTACCGGTATCGCAACTACGCCGAGGTTTTTGCCCGTTATTCCACGCGTGCCAAAGACCCGGTGCCGCATCCTGTCTGGCCGGTGACTCCGACGGGCCGCGACTAGGGTTTACTCTGGTTCAGTGCCATGGCACCACGCCGTCATGCATCTGTTCTTACCCATCACCCTGATTGCAGCAGCACTGCAAACCGCGCGATTTTCGCTGCAAAAGCAGTTGAAAACCCTTGGTTTGTCGACGCTTGCGGCCACCGCATCGCGCTTTGTGACCGCCTCGCCGCTGGCCATAATTCTGACGGCGGCGATCATGGTGTGGCGCGGCTATGGCTGGCCCGCCCTTGCGCCCGGCTTTTGGCCTGCGGCGATGGCGGGGGGCGCGGCACAGATCATGGCCACCTTTTGCACCGTCGCCCTGTTTTCGCAGCGCAGTTTTGCGGTCGGGATCGCCTTCACCAAGACAGAGGTGTTGCTGGTCGCCCTGTTTTCCGCAGTGTTTCTGGGAGAGCGCGTTTCGGCGCCCGGTTTTACCGCCATCCTGATCGGAGTTGTGGGCGTCTTGATCCTGACCCGGCCAAAGGGCGGCTGGAACGGTGATTTCCTGAACAGGGCCACCGTGCTGGGTCTGGTTGCGGGCGCTTTGTTCGGGGCGGCCTCGGTTGGCTACCGGGCGGCAACTTTGGCGGTCGGCAACGACGACGCCTTTTTCCGGGCGGTCTTTTCACTTGCAGCGGCGACCACGTTTCAGACCGTACTGCTGATGCCATGGCTGATCTGGTTTGAACGCGGGCAGATGACGCGCATCGCTGCCGCCCGCAGGCCTGCGTTTTGGGCAGGGGTCACCGGAATGTTGGCCTCTGTCGGCTGGTTCTGGGCCTTTGCACTGATGAATGCCGCCTATGTGCGCGCTGTGGGGCAGGTGGAGCTGCTGTTCACGCTGGCCGTTTCGACCTTTATTTTCCACGAGCGTCCGTCGCGCCGTGAATTGGCAGGCATAGGTTTGCTGGCGGTGTCGATCATCGGGATCGTGCTGTTTGGCTGATCAGACCAGACGCCGAAAGGTCGGCACAGGCCCGGAATTGTCAAAAAACGGCACGCCGGGCTGATCGTGGCCCACCACAAGGCTGCGCAATTCGGCCAGAACAATCTGGGTGATGAACGGCAGATCAAGGGAGCGCGTCTGATCCAAGGACACCCAGTGCAGATGGAACAATTCATCCTCGGCATTCGAAAAATCGTCAAGCGCGCCTTCGATATCGGTGGCCTCGGCCAAAAAGAACCGCGCGTCAAAGCGGCGCGGGCTGCCCGGTGGCGTGATGGCGCGAAAGATGAAGCGCAGCGCGGCTGCAGGTACAAGGCAAAGCCCGGTCTCTTCGCGCAACTCGCGCCGCGCACATCCGACCAAGGCAGAGGGTGCAGGATGATCGTCCAAAGCGTGCAGGTCCAGCCGCGCAGCACAAGTGCTTGAAAGCCCTGTCGTTTCGCCCGCATCCCCGTCATCGACTCGTCCGCCCGGAAAGACGTATTTCGACGGCATGAAGACCGCGCCAGAGCCGCGCTGACCCATAAGAACGCTGCCCGGCCCGCCGCGCCGGACCAGAACCACGCTGGCAGCGGGACGGATCGGCACGTCAGGCATGCTGGACCAAAGCCGGGTCGGTTGACGGATCAGCGGCAAAACCGTGCATCCGCTTGGCCCATTGCAGCGCCACGATAACCCCCTTCAGGCGCGGCAAAAGCATCAGCGCCAGAACCGCCGTACCGGTGGTAAACATGGTTGCCATCACCGCAGGCTCTGGCCGCCAGGTCACAAATACCCAATAAATCATGGGGGCCATCAGATGCCCGACAATCAGGATCGTAAGATAGGCCGGGCCATCATCCGCCCTGTGATGCATGAACGCCTCGCCGCATACCGGGCAATGGTCGCGCACTTTCAGATAGTTCTGCAACAGGGGCCCTGCACCACATTTGGGACATTTGCAGGCAAAGCCGCGCCGCAAGGCGGGCCAGAACGGCCGCTCGCCAGTTTCCAGATCCTCGGCCAGATAGGCCGCAGCCAGATGTTGAGTCATCTCGGGTTCCTTCTATCCCCCTCGATATAAGCCAGTTTGCACAGGAAGTTGAGGGGGCCGCAGGGGGGGGTGCTGCTTTGTCGCGCCTTTGTGGTGGTATCTGCGACGGAAACCTGAACCTCGCCCGTATCACCTGCATCAAGACCAGGCAGTTGCCGGTCAACGACAGGAGCAGATTGATGAACGTTTCGCACAAGAAGATCGGTTTGGGCATGATGGCTTTGGCAGTCGCCCTGATGGGCTCTGCGGTGATTGCCGGTGACAAGGGCACCAAGCAAAAGCCCCCCATGGGCGGCCCGATGGGCATGATGGCACCGACCTTCGACTTTACCGCCGCCGACGCCGACAAGGATGGCAAGGTCACCCAAGCCGAATTCACCGCCTACCGGGCAGCACAGGTCGGGGCGATTGATGCCGACCACGACGGAAAGCTGTCGGTCGCAGAACTGGCGGCGATGCACGTGAAAGATGATCCGACCCACGCCAATGATATAGCCACCAAAATGGTCGCCGACCGCGACATTGACGGCGACGGCAAGCTGTCGGTCGGGGAGCTGGTGTCGATGCCGATGCCGCCGGATGAATTTGCGCTGGCCGACACCAACAAGGACGGCGTGATTGACCAGGCCGAGGCGACCGCTGCCATGGCCGCGATGATGGCGCACGGCCATGATGGCAAGGGCGGCAAAAACGGCAAGCACAACAAGGGCGATGCCCCTGCGAATGGTCAAGCTGGGAACTGATATCTCAGCCTTGATCGCCGCGCGCCAGTGACACGTCCCCGGCTGGCGCGCGGCACCGATTGCCGGGCCGCAATCAAGCCTGTATCCCCATCGGAATGAAAATGCCGCGCGACACTTTGGATGAAGTTTCCGACGAAACGCTTCTGGTTCTCTATGCAAATGGGGATCCGGATGCGGCGCGGCGTCTGACGGGGCGTCTGGCCTCACGGGTGTTGGGCTATGCGACCCGATTGCTGGCCGACCGCGCCGAAGCCGAAGACGTGACCCAAGAAGCGATGCTGCGGCTGTGGCGGGTGGCCCCCGATTGGCGGACCGGTGAGGCGCAGGTTTCGACGTGGCTGTACCGGGTGGCGACCAATCTGTGTACCGATGTGCGGCGCGCAAGGGGTCGCAGGCCGGGTGTCGGCTTGGACGATGCGCCCGAGGCTGCGGCGGCTGGCGGATCGGTTGAGGCGTCTCTGATCCGGGCAGAGCGGATGACGGCGCTGCACGCCGCACTGGACCTGTTGCCCGACCGGCAGCGTCAGGCCGTCGTGCTGCGCCATATTGAAGGTCTGGCCAACCCAGAGATCGCCGCGATCATGGGGCTGGGGATCGAGGCGGTTGAAAGTCTGACGGCGCGCGGAAAACGCGCGCTGAGTGCGATCCTTTCGGGGCGCAAGGGCGAACTTGGCTATCTGAACGAAGAGGAAGAGGGTGCCTGATGGACAACGAACTGGATATTGACGCCTTGTTGGCCGAAGCTGCAGCACAGCGGATCGAACCTTCTGCCGCGCTGATCGCACTTATCGTGTCAGATGCCGAGGTGACACAGCCGCAACCCTTTGTCTTTAAACCGGTTTTTCAACCCCCAACGACCGGATTTCGTGGCTGGTTTCCCGGTTTGGCCGAGGGTCTGGGGGGGGCGCGTGCGGTTGCAGGCCTGTCCTTTGTCGGGTTGACCGGCCTGTTTTTGGGCGTGGCAGAACCCACAGCCCTGCAGTCTTTCACATCGCTTTTGTCGGGTGCAACGGTGCAGATTGAACAGATGGACCTGCTGCCCGCCACCGACGGCCTTTGGACGGAGAATTAGGATGACCGCACTGCCCGATACCCCGCCACAGCCCGCCCGGTCCAACATCTGGCGCTGGGTTCTGGTCGCCTCTTTGGCGGTCAACCTCGCGGTGGGTGGTCTTGTGCTCGGCTCTGTGTTGCACGGTGGTCCGGACGGGCACGACAAGGGGCGCGACATGGGGTTTGGGCCGTTTGATTCGGCGTTGCGGCCGCAAGACCGCGATGCGCTAAAGGATTTGCTGAGGACCAAGGCGGGCGATCTGAAGTCGATCCGCGCCGAAACCTCAGCCGATCTGCAGCAGATTCTGGCGGCTTTGCGGGCAGATCCGTTTGATCCGACCTCGCTTGACACCGCTTTTGGTGCCCAGCAGGATCATCTTCTGTCACGCATTCGGTTGGGCAATCAGACGATGCGCGACTTTTTGGCGGGTCTTTCGGCGCCAGACCGATTGGATTTTGCCAGCCGGCTGGAACAGCGCTTGTCGCACAGCCACGATGAGGTGCCGTCTATCCCGACAAAGTGACCTGAGTGTTCATGATTTATTATTATAAATCAATAATTTAGGCGGCGTCCCTGACAATGGTAACCTGATTGCGGCCATGTGTTTTGGAGTGCATCAGGGCCCGGTCGGCCTGCGCCACCAATTCGGCCACCTGCAAGGGGTCAGACGGTGCACCGCCCCCCGTCGTCATCCCGATTGAAATGGTGACCGGCACGCGCAACCCGTCGGGCAAGACAACGGCGGTGTCATGAATGGCGCGGCACAGACGTTCGGCCACGTCCTGCGCCTCGGACAGTGCTGTCGCGGGCAGGGCGATCAAAAACTCCTCCCCGCCGATCCGCGCGAGAAGGTCAGAGGCGCGCAGGCTGGCGGAAAGACGGCGCGCCACCTCAATCAAAACGGCGTCGCCGGTTGCATGGCCCCAGCGGTCATTGACCGACTTGAAGCGGTCGATATCGACCACCATCACGGCGAATTCAGCATTGCCGGAGCGCGCCCGTTCGGCAATCACGGTCAATTGTGCGGTGGCATAACGGCGGTTGTGCAGCCCGGTCAGCGGGTCCAGCAGGGCCAATCGCAAGTTGTCCTGCAGCGAGGCGCGCATCCGGTCGCCCTCGCGCTTGCGGGTCACAAGGGCGTGCATCCGCAGGGCAAGCTCTGCCGTCGGCATGGCCGCGTCAACCACATCATTCGCGCCAAGGTCAAAGGCGGTTGCGGCCAAAAGCTGTGGCGAATCCGGGGTAAAGATGCAAAACGCGGCATAGCGGGTCGACGAGCGCGACAAAAGTTCAGACATCACGCGCAGACCACCGCCTGGCCCGTTCAGGTCGGCGTGGATCATGTAGACGTCCGGGCCCGGGCCGTTCGGGGTCGCATGAACCTCTTCCGGGGCCATCATCACAAAGCGGTCCTGCCCAAGCGCTGCCAGTTCGCGCTTGAGACGCAGCGCCATTTCGCCGCGCGGCATGACAAGGGCAATTTGGCCGGGCATCGCAAAGGCTTGCGGCGGTTCTGCCAGACCCAGCACCTGAAAATTCTGATCTGACGCCTCTATCCCCGCCGGAGCCTCGCGTGCGCGCAAAATGCCTCGCAGGCGGGCCAGCAAGGTCTGGTCATCAATCGGGCGGGCCATGAAATCCTCTGCCCCGCAGCGCAGCGCTTCCAGCCGCAGGTCGGCATCCGCTTCCGAGGACACCGTCACCACCGGAATGCGCGCCGTCAGCGGATGTTTCTTCAGCGCCTTCAGCACGTCAATCCCGGAACGGTCGGGCAAAAACAGGTCCAGCAGGATGATATCGGGGCGTTCTGCCACAGCAGTTCTAAAGCCGCTTTCGCCGTCAGCCGCCATCAGGGTGTGATACCCGGCGGCGGTCAGTTTGACCTTGAAGACGATGCGATTTGTCGACACATCATCAACTATGAGGATTTTGCCGATCATCGGGACGTGACCCACCTTATACGCTCGTGTAATCCAACCTTGCCCCCAAGTGGTTAAGAAATCCTTTCTGAGGCCTTGATCAATTCCTGAAAGTTTGAGGGAAAGCTGTGTATAACTCTAAGGAAACTGGCAAAATCGGGCGGGAATCCGCCGAAACCATCGCTGCACAGGCTTTGGCGTGGCTTGCGGGCGACCCAGAGAACCTTAACGGCTTCATGACCCTTAGCGGGCTGTCGCCGGGTGAGTTGATGGCGCAGGCGGGCGACCCACGGGTTCTGGGCGCGGTGCTGGACTTTATCCTGACCGAGGACAGGCTGGTCATAGGCTTTTGCGACGCGGCCTCTTTGGCGTATACGGTGCCGCAAATGGCGCGGGCGGCTTTGCCCGGCGGTGAAATCTGGCATTGGACCTAAGACATGATCAGGGCGGTGATTTTCGACAAGGACGGCACGCTGTTCGATTTCAAGCAAAGCTGGGGGGCGTGGACAGCGGCCCTGCTTAAGGTGCTGCAGCCTGCGACACGGGGCGATTTGACGGCGGTTCTGGGCTTTGACCCGATCAGTTATGCCTTTGCGCCCGACAGTGCGATCATCGCCCACACCAGTTTTGAGATTGCCGAACTGATCCTGCCACATCTGGACGGGGTGACGCTTGACGCCCTGTTGAATACGATGAGCAAGCTTGGCACGGCAGCCCCGATGGTGCCCGCCGTGGCCTTGCCAGAGGTGCTTTCGGGCCTGACCGCGCGGGGCCTGAAGCTTGGGCTTGCGACCAACGACACCGAAGAACCCGCCCGCGCCCATCTGGCTGGTGCCGGGGTGATCGACCTGTTCGACTTCATCGCTGGATGCGATTCGGGGTATGGCGGCAAGCCGGAACCGGGCCAGCTTTTGGCCTTTGCCGCGCAATTGGGTGTGCCGCCCGATCAGATTGCCATGGTTGGCGACAGTCTGCACGATCTGGATGCCGCGCGCCGCGCCGGAATGAAGGCGGTTGGCGTGCTGACCGGCCCTGCGACCCGCGCCACCCTGACGCCACATGCCGATGTCGTTCTGGGCACAATCGCCGAACTTGGGCTGTGGATTGACGGTTTGACCCCGGCCTGACCAAAGCGCACGGTAAAAACGACGCTTCGACGTCGCGAACAGAGTGCCCGCCGCGCAGGACTTTCCGTCATTCTGCCCCAAAGCGATCACGGGGGTGAAAATCCCGCGACAGGAGGGTATGCGCATGACCGAAGAGGCCACCAAGCGCCGCAGGGCAGGCGGCAGGGCGGGCAACAAGGAGCGCGCCGGGTCTTCCGTGATCGACCAGATGCCATGGCGCATTCCCGTCAACCCGGACCGCCCCACTGAACCTTTGGATGCCGACGGCGTTGAGGCGATTCACCGCGGTACCATGAAGATCCTGCGCGATATTGGTATCGAATTCCTTAACCCCGAGGCCGTAGAGCATTTGCGTCGCGCCGGGTGCATCGTGAACGGCACCAACGTCCGGATGGACGAGGATTTCGTGATGGAAATGCTGGCCCGCGCGCCGGAAACCTTCACGATCACCCCGCGCAATCCCGAGCGTGAGGTGATCATGGGCGGCAATCACATGCTGTTCGTGAACGTGTCCTCGCCGCCGAATTCCTGGGATCTGGAACGCGGCAAACGGTCGGGCGACTTTGAAACCTTCAAGGATTTCATGCGGTTGACGCAGTACTTCAACTGCATCCACATCGCGGGCGGTTACCCTGTCGAACCGATCGACATCCACCCTGCTGTGCGCCACCTCGATTGCCTGTATGAAAAGCTGACGATCACCGACAAGGTGGTGCATGCCTATTCGCTGGGGGCCGAACGGGTTGAGGATGTGATGGAGATGGTCCGCCTTGCCGCTGGCCTGTCGGACGACGAATTCAAAGCAAAACCAAGGATGTACACCAACATCAATTCGGTTTCGCCGCTGAAACACGATTTTCCGATGCTGGACGGGGCGATGCGTCTGGCCAAGCGTGGCCAACCGGTTGTCATCACGCCGTTTACGCTGGCGGGGGCGATGGCGCCGGTGACGATGGCCGGTGCGGTGACGCTGTCTTTGGCCGAGGCTTTGGCTGCCGTGGCGCTGTTGCAATACATAGCCCCAGGTTGTCCGTTGGCCATCGGCACTTTCACGTCAAACGTTGACATGAAATCGGGCGCGCCTGCGTTCGGGACGCCGGAATACATGCGCGCCACGCAGATGACCGGGCAGCTGGTGCGCAAATACAAGCTGCCGCTGCGGTCGTCGGGCGTGTGTGCGGCCAACGTGCCCGACGGGCAGGCGATGTGGGAAACCTCCAACAGCTTGTGGGCCGCCGTGCAAAGCCGCACCAATATGGTGTACCATGCCGCCGGTTGGCTGGAGGGTGGCCTGATCGCCAGCCCGGAAAAGTTCATCATGGACTGCGAAGTGCTGCAGATGATCCAGCGCTATTTCGAAGCCGCGACCTATGCCACGACCGAGGATGACATTGCCATTGACGCGATCCGTCAGGTCGGCCCCGGCGGCCATTACTTTGGCGTTCAGCACACCCAAGACCGCTACGCCACCGCGTTTTACGCCCCCTTCGTCAGCGATTGGCGCAACTATGAGGCGTGGAATCTGGACGGCGCAGAGTGGACGGCGGAACGCGCGCACAAGATCTACAAGGCCATCATGGCAGAGTTTGTCCCGCCGCCAATGAACGGCGACCATCAAGAGCAGCTGCGCCAATTCGTCGCCAAACGCAAACAAGAGGGCGGGGCGCCGACCGATTTCTGATCACATGAACTTTCGGGGGGACCGCGTTGGATTCGCCCGACAAAGCCGAAGGTTAACAAAAGGTTGACGATCTTCATTCCGTCTTCTTTCTGTCTTCATTCCGTCTCTATGAAAATGCCATTTTTTCCGAGTGCGACGCCCTTGTCAGAAGACCCATCATGCGGGCCCCCGATAGGAAAGCGTCTTGCATCGCACCGTTCAGACCCGGCCCCACGCGCCTGAAAGCTGCCCCGCCGCCGTGTTGTCGAAGGCCGGGTGATCAACAAAAGCTCCATCACTGCCCCCCGAAGGCTCGTCCGCCTGCCATTGACGCTGCGGGCACCGTCACCAAGATGCAACTGCAAAGCAACGCGCCCATCGCCAACCCTTTCCCTCTTCTCTCTCCCATTTCACTGGTCCGCAAATATCCCACGGGGGGTCTGGGGGGTGTGAAACCCCCCAGCCGGGTCCGCAGAGCGTCCCCCTTTCAAAGTCACCCCGCGCCGCCTAAACTCCACCAAAACCGGAGACAGCAAGATGCAGCACCGCGGCGTGATGGCCTTGATCGGCGCTTTGGCGGGGGGCAGTCTTTATCTGCTGGCCTTGATGATCGAGGCGGATTGGCTGGCGGGCCGCCCGGCGCTCGGCGTGGCGGTGCTGGCAGGTGTGTTCTTTGGCGGGCTTATGGTGACACTCGGCCGGTTGCCGCTGGCCCGGTCGGCACTGGGGGCCATCACCGTGGCTGCCGTTACCGCCGCACTATGCCTGTTCGCCTCAACCCGCTTTGCCGAGGCGAGTGACCTGTCCGGATCTGTTCTGGCCATCCTGTCATTTGCGGTTCTGGCGTGGCTGCCTTGGCCGTTCCTGATGGCGCAGGGCTCACTCGGCTGGCGCGATTATCCGACACTGTTCATCGAAAGCTGGGGCGTCGTAGTGCGGGTCAGCGTGGCTTTGATGTTCACCGGGCTGGTCTGGCTGGTGATCTTTCTGTCCAAGGCGCTGCTCGATCTGGTGGGCGTGCCGGTGCTTGACGTGATTTTGGATCAACCCGCCGCACCGTGGCTGATCACCGGAACGGTGCTGGGCCTTGCGATGTCGGTTGTGTCCGAGCTGTCGGATGTGCTGTCGCCCGGCCTGCTGCTGGGCCTGTTGCGGCTGTTGCTGCCGGTGGTTCTGGGGGTGACGGCGGTGTTTCTGGTGGCCTTGCCGGTTCGCGGCTTTGCCTATGTGTTTGGTGGCGTGTCGTCGGCTTTGGTGTTGCTGGCGATCACCGGGGCTGCGATCACGCTTGTGACCTCGGCCCTGGACGAGGCGGACCCGATGGCGGTGTCGTCCGGCTTCATGGTGCAGTCCGCACGGGCTTTGGCCGCCCTTGTCATCCTGCCCGCGGGTCTGGCCGCATGGGCCGTCTGGCAGCGTGTCACCGAACATGGCTGGACCCCGCCGCGCCTGCTGGCGGCCACTGCGGCGCTGTTGGGGCTGGCTTACGGTGCCGCCTATCTTGCCGCAGTTCTGCGCGGCCAAGGCTGGATGGAGCGGATACGCCAGACCAACATCTGGCTGGCACTTGCGCTGATCGCCGTCGCCGCCCTGTGGCTAAGTGTGCTGAACCCCGAGGCTATTTCGGCGCGCAGTCAGGTGGCGCGCATCGCGGATGGCGGGGCAATTAAGGTCGATGTCGACCTGTACGCCTTTAAGGATTGGGGTCTGGCCGGGGCTGCCGCCTTGGTCGCCCTGCACAAGATGGCTGCGACCGATCCGGCCTTGGCCGCCCGTCTGGCCAGCGCTGAGGCGTCTAGTTCAGGCTCTGCCCCTGACGCTGACCCGCAGACCGTGCAGCGCGCCCTTGTCGCCTCATTGCCGCTGCAACCCGACACGGTTGAGGCGCAGACCCTGCGCGATCAGATCTTCGCCGGGGTTTCTTTGGGTGATCTGCAAAGCTGGCAGACGGACTGCGACGCGCGCCTGCCCAGTGGCGCGCCGGGCTGCGTTCTGGTCGTGGCCGATTTCCTGCCCGCCATGCCGGGGCCTGAGGCGATGCTGGTGGCGCGTGAGGCTGACGGCTATCTGGTGACCGAGGGGTTCAGCCGCGATGCCGATGGCCTGAAGCGCCATCCGCTGACCAGTTACGACGGCGCCTTTCCCAGTTTTGATGCGGCCAGCGCCCTGATTACAGCGTTGCAGGCCGGGGCCGCGCCAATCTCTGCCCTGCCCTTGAACCAGATCACAGTGCCGGGCCAGCCGGGTCTGGTGTTTGCCCCCTGACTTCGGGGCGGCGTTGGTGGCTTCTTAACACCTTGGCCCTAGCTTGGTCGCAAATGAGGTGGACGATGCTGGGGCTGATCAACCGCTCTTTTCAATATTTTCTGTGCGACACGTTCGGCGCGTCGCTGTGGGAAGACGTGGCCAAGGATATCGGCATGGCCCTGTCGGGCTTTGAATCGATGCTGACCTATGACGATGTCCTGACCGATCAGGTGATTGACGCCGCCTGCGCGCGCCTGCACCGCCCGCGTGAATCGCTGTTGGAGGATTTGGGGACCTATCTGGTCAGCCATGACAGTCTTATCACCGTGAGGCGTCTGCTGCGCTTTTCGGGGGTGAATTTCAGCGATTTCCTGAACTCGATTGAGGAATTGCCCGAACGCGGGCGGCTGGTGTTGCCCGATCTGGACCTGCCTGATCTGGAACTGACCGATCTTGGCGGTGGCAGGTTCCGGCTGTTGTCCAAGGCTCGGCTGCCGGGGGCTGGCCATATCGTCGTGGGGCTGTTGCGCGCGATGGCCGATGATTACGGGGCTTTGGTTTTGTTGGACCATATGGGGTCGGAAGACGGGTCAGAGGTGATTGCGGTCCAGATTGCCGATCAGGCGATGTACGAAGCGCGGCCTTTCAGTCTTGGCCGGGCGGCAGTCTGAATGAAGATGGCAGTCTGAATGAAACACGGGGTCGAAACCACCCACAAAGTCCCGATAGAGACGTTTGAACGTCTGATGCCGTTGCATGTCCGGGTCGATCAGGCCGGGCTGATCACCGGTTACGGCCCTACTTTGGCGAAACTGGCGGGCGATGCAGGCTTGCTTGGCCAACCCCTGCTGATGGCCTTTGATCTGCGCCGCCCGGCGGGTCTGACCACGATGGCTGACCTTTTGGCACATGCGGGAGAACGGTTGCGCCTGACCTTGCGCCACAGCACGCCGCCCACCCCGTTTCGCGGTCTTGCGATGCCTTTGGCGGGCGGGGCGGGGATGATCCTGAACCTGTCGTTCGGGATTGGCGTGGCCGAGGCGGTCGGCCATTTCGCCTTGACCGCTGCCGATTTCGCGGCAACCGATCTGGCTGTTGAAATGATGTATCTGGTTGAGGCGAACACTGCTGCGATCGACACGTTGCGCGGCTTTGCCGTGCGTTTGCAGGATGATAAGGTCACCGCCGAAACTCAGGCGATGACGGACACGCTGACCGGCCTGCGCAACCGCCGCGCCCTTGGCCAGACGCTGGAGCGGATTACGCGGTCGGGCCGCCCCTTTGGCCTGATGCACATCGACCTCGATTTCTTCAAGGCGGTGAATGACACCTATGGTCATGCGGCTGGCGACCATGTGCTGCGCATTGTAGCCCAGGTTCTGAGCACGCAAACCCGGGCCGAGGATACAGTGGCGCGGGTTGGCGGTGATGAATTTGTCGGCGTCTTCCCGGGTCTGATCGAGCCGCCTGTGCTGGAAAACGTAGCCCGCCGCATCATCGAGGCTTTGACGCGCCCGATTCTTTATGAGGGGCAAAGCTGCCTGATCTCTGCCTCGATCGGCATAACCTCGTCGGCGCATTATCCGGAACCCACCATCGCCCCCATGCAAAACGACGCGGACGAGGCGCTATACGCCGCAAAACGCGCCGGTCGCGGGCGGGCGTTGTTCCATCGGGCCGGGAACCTGCCGGTTGACCGGGACCTTTTTGGTGATGGGCGCATGGCCTGAATGGGGGGCAGTGCGGCAACCGGGCGTGGGATGTAGCTCCAAAAGGCAAGTCATGAACCGGACGCGGCACGCTCGCTTCGTTTCTGGCTCAGTCCGTTGTCTCGGCTTGGTCAGGGCGAGGACCAACCTATATGCCGTGACGCCAGCCAGACCGGCTGGCTTGCCCAAACGACGGTGATTTCAAGAGATAAGTGGCAGCCCGTAGGGGAGTCGAACCCCTCTTACCTGGTTGAAAACCAGGTGTCCTAACCGATAGACGAACGGGCCACGTTCGGTGAGGCGCTGTCTAATCAAGCGGATCGGGCGGCGCAAGAGGGAATTTGCGATTATGCGAGGGCCGCGTCTTCCAGCCGGAACTGCGGTTTTGCCTTGCCGTTCCAGTGGTTCATCTCGATCCGCCCGACAAGGTGAAAGCGCCGGTGGCCGGGGTTTTCCAACGCTGCCCCCAACGGCGTGTCAAAGGCGTTGAAGGCTACACCTTCGATGCGGGCCCCCATATTGTCACCGAACGACAGGCGCAGATGCGCCTCACCCAGACGGCGGGTGGTGATCATCTGGTCGGCAAAGGCAAAGCGCGGGGCGGGGGCAGAGGCCCCGAACGGACCGGCCTGTTCGATCTGGTCTATCAGGGTGGCGGTCACGGCGGTTGGCATCAGAAGGGATGTTATATCAAGGTCTTGCGCCCCATGTGTGCCAGCACCCTGGCGGGCAAGCAGCGACTCTAGCCGAACCATCGCGGGCAGAAGCTGGGCGCGGGTCAGGGTCAGGCCAGCGGCCATCTTGTGACCACCGCCTTTCAGGATCAGCCCCTCGGCGGCCAGACGCTGGATGGACGCGCCCAAATCGACGCCGGTGACCGACCGGCCAGAGCCTTTGCCAATATCGCCGTCAAAGCCGATCACCACGGCGGGACGGTGCAGCGCCTCTTTCACGCGGGCAGCAACGATGCCGACCACGCCGGGGTGCCAGCCCTCCTCGGCGGCCCAGGCGAGCGCACCTTCGGGACCGTGGGCGTCAACCTGCGCGAGAGCAAGTTCGCGCACCTTCGCCTCAATCTCACGGCGTTCGGTGTTCAGGGCGTCAAGGCGGGCGGCGAGGGCTGCAGCCTCGGCCGGTTGATCGGTGGACAGCAGGCGCGCGCCGAGATCTGCCTGACCAATGCGACCACCGGCGTTGATGCGCGGGCCAAGGACAAAGCCAAGGGAATAGGCAGAGGGGGCCTGATCCAGCCGCGCCACGTCGGCCAGTGCGCGCAGGCCGATGCGGTCGCGCCGCGCCATGACTTTCAGGCCCTGGCGCACAAAGGCGCGGTTCACCCCGATCAGGGGGGCGACATCGGCGACGGTGGCCAAGGCCACAAGGTCCAGCATGGCCATCAGGTCGGGCCCCGCGATGTCCTTGGCGCGCAGGCGGCGGTTGACCTCGACCAGCAGCAGAAAGACCACGGCGGCGGCGCACAGATGGGCGAGGTCGCCGGATTCGTCCTGCCGGTTGGGGTTCACCACGGCCAGGGCCTGCGGCAGCGTATCCGCACCCAGGTGGTGATCCAGCACCACAACATCGCAGCCCGCCGCCGCAATCGGGTCATGGCTAAGCGTGCCACAATCGACGCACAGGATCAGGTCATGCGCTGCACCAAGCGCGGCCATGGCGGGGACGTTGGGGCCATAGCCCTCGTCAATCCTGTCGGGGATATACAGTGTGGGTGTGACGCCAAAGTGGCGCAACCAGACGATCAGAAGGGCGGCAGAGGCCCCGCCGTCAACGTCGTAATCGGCAAAGACGGCGATGCGTTGGCGGGTCTGGACGGCATGGGCCAGACGGTCGGCAGCTTTGGCCATATCGCGCAAGCCCATCGGATCGGGCAGCAGGTCGCGCATCGCCGGGGCAAGGAACGCTTCTGCTGTGTCAGGGGTGACGCCGCGCAGGGTCAGGATCTGGCACAAGGCGGGCGGCAGGCGGGTGATCTGGGCCATCGCCTCGGCCAGACGAACAGCCTCGGGCAGGGGGCCGGACCAGCGGCGCCCGGTGAGAGAGGTTTCGACGTTCAGAAATGCGTTCATCGTGTTGGAATGCCGCAAGGGGCGGGTGGGTGCAAGGGTTTGGGCAGGGGTGGGTGGCATGCCTGGCCATTCGGCGGTCAGACATCTTGGCGTTATGCCTATTGGCCACTTTCAGCAGCGGAGGTTTCACATCCCCGCACCCCCATCGAGTATTTGGACCAGAGTGAAAGGGGAAACGGGCGGTTGTGACGGCGGCTTACTTGATCGGGCTGCGGTAAGTCATGCGGCGGATAGAGCCTGTTTTGGAGCGCATCAGGATGGTTTCGGTGGTAATGTGGCCCGGCTCCCGCGTGATGCCGCGCAGCAGTGACCCTTGGGTGACGCCGGTTGCAGCAAAGATCACGTCAGATCGTACCAGATCGTCGCGGGTGTAGACGCGGTCAAAGTTGGTGATGCCGGCCTTGCGGGCGCGGGCTTTTTCGTCGTCATTGCGAAACACCAGTTTGCCGAAGAACTGCCCGCCCATGCATTTCAGCGCGGCTGCCGCCAGAACCCCCTCGGGCGCGCCACCAGATCCCATATACATGTCGATGCCGGTCAGATGCGGTTCGGCACAGTGCATGACGCCCGCCACATCGCCATCGGTGATCAGGCGGATCGAGGCCCCGGTGGAGCGGAGTTCCTCGATCAGCGCCTCGTGCCGCGGGCGTTCCAGCACGCAGACCGTGATGTCGTAGGTCGACACGCCTTTGGCGGCGGCCAGGGCCGAAACGCGTTCCGACGGAGACATATTGAACGTGACAGTGCCGGGTTTGAAGCCGGGGCCGATGGCGAGTTTGTCCATATAGACGTCGGGCGCGTGCAGCAGGGTGCCGCGCGGGGCCATCGCGATCACGGTCAGGGCGTTGGGCATGTCCTTGGCGGTCAGGGTCGTGCCCTCCAGCGGGTCAAGCGCGATGTCAACAGCCGGGCCTTTGCCGGAGCCGACCTCTTCACCGATGAAAAGCATCGGCGCCTCATCCCGTTCTCCCTCACCGATCACTACGACGCCTGCGATGTCCAAAAGGTTCAGCTGGTCGCGCATCGCGTTGACGGCGGCCTGATCGGCGGCCTTTTCATCGCCGCGCCCGATCAACGGGGCAGAGGCGATGGCCGCCGCTTCGGACACCCGGGCAAGGCCAAGAGACAGGAGGCGGTCCTGAAAGACCTGTGCTTCAGCGAGGGCGGACACCATGGCGAAATCCTTTTTGGGCAGAGGTGTTTGGGCGGGGCTGGCCGTCGGCGTATGCGGTCGGGGCTTTGGTCACGGCGTGCGACGCTCCGTTGTTGACTTTGGCCGGGACTATTGGGCGTTCTGTCAGTCCTTTCGGCCCGCTTATCGGGCAGGCCGCGTTCCGGCAAGGCTGGTTGCGCTAACCGTCAGACCTCTTCGATGCGCAGGGCGACGGGTGCCCCGACAAGGACCCCGGTTGCGCCAAAGTGGCCCAAAGCGTGGTCGATATCATCCCGCGTCGCCTTGTGCGTCACAATCAACACCGGGGCGTTGGTGCCGGCATGGCCATACTGGCGCATCTGGTCAATGGACACACCCGCCTCACCCAGACAGGTGGCGATCTTGGCCAAAGCGCCGGGCTTGTCCAGCAATGTCATGCGCAGATACCACGCCGCCGGAGTGGCGGTTTTGGCGGCAATGGGTGTGGTAAGGCTGCGCGCTGGCTGGCCGAAGGTTGGCAGCCGGATGCCGCGCGCAATGTCGATCACATCGGCCATCACGGCAGAGGCGGTCGGCCCCTCACCCGCTCCCGCACCGCGCAGGACGATCTGGCCGACCATATCGCCCTCAAGCACCACCATGTTGGTGCCGCCCTGCAACTGGCCAAGCGGGCTGTCGGCGGGCACAAGGCAGGGCGTCATGCGCTGTTCCAGCCCGCGTCCGCTGGTCTGGGCGACGCCCAGGAGCTTGATCCGGTAGCCCATGTCAGCCGCCAGATTGATATCGTCGATCGAGATCGCGCCGATCCCCTCAAGCTCCATCGCGTCAAACGACACTTTGGTGCCAAAGGCGATGGCGGCCAGCAGCGCCAGCTTGTGGCCCGCATCAATGCCGCCGACATCCAGATTGGGGTCAGCCTCAAGATAGCCCAGTTGGCGCGCCTCTTCGAACACCGTCTCATAAGGCAGGCCCGCCGATTGCATCCGGGTCAGGATGTAATTGCAGGTGCCGTTCATCACCCCCATGACGCGGCGGGTCTGGTTGGCGGCCAGCCCCTCGGTCAGGGCCTTGATCACCGGGATGCCACCGGCGACGGCGGCCTCATAGCGAATGACGCAGGCCGCGGCTTCGGCGGCTTCAGCAAGGGCCTGACCGTGATGGGCCAGCAGCGCTTTGTTGGCGGTGACCACGTCATGGCCCGCGGCAATGGCAGCTTCGGTGGCAAGGCGGGCCGGGCCTTCGTGGCCGCCCATGACCTCGACAAACACATCGATATCCGGGCGCTGGGCAAGGGCCACGGGGTCGCTCTCCCACGCATAAGACGACAGATCAACGCCGCGTTCCTTGGTCTGATCGCGCGCCGATACCGCCACAATCTCAACCCTGCGGCCTGCCCGGGCGGCAATCAGATCTGCGTTGCGCTGAATGATCTTGACCACGCCAATGCCCACTGTGCCAAGGCCTGCCAGTCCGATGCGCAAGGCGGGGGGTGTGTTCTGGCTCATCTGGCGACCTTCGGCTGCTGGCACGACAAACCTGTTAGCCGTTTCGCCCGGCCAGTGCAACGCGGGCTGAGCAAGACGGGTTAGGCAAGGCGCGCTAGGTGCGGCGGGCCAGCGTCAGTCAGGCCAGCGCTATGCCGACCAGCGTCAGGGGGCTGCGGTTCCGGCCCAGCCGTGCAAGGCAGCCGCACGGGCGGCCAAGCCGGGACCCGGGTCCGCCCGTCCGACCGGCGCTGCGAAAGACGCCTGCGGCAGCAATGCCGGTGGTGGCCCCGCAGATGGTCCTGCGGGCCAGTCCAGTTTGGGATAGGCCGTACAGGCCGACAGCATCAGGGCGATCACGATGACTTTCATGCCGCCAGATAGCGCCACTGCCGACCCCTTTGCACGTTTTCGTTTCATCCAGGTCCAAATATTCTCGGGGAAGGGGTCTGGGGAGGGGGCGGAAAGCCCTCTCCCCAGCCGGCTCGCCA
>JBBRKS010000036.1:0-29461 GCA_038231775.1 Rhodobacterales bacterium
AATCCACCAAGGCAAGGGAACGGTCAGCCACGTTCATGGTGCCGATCACGTACAGGTTTTCAGGCAGATAGACCCGTTCGCTGGGGTGTCGGCGGTAGGCCAACTCCAAAGCCTCAGAGGCATTTCTCTTGCTGTCTTCAAGCAGTGTCAGCATTTCCCCGAAAAGCTGCGCTGGATTACCCCGGTTGATCTCTTCGATAATCAGGACATGAGGAGCGTCGGGCTGCGCTTTCGCCGCATCAATGATCTCCAAAAACACGCCATCCGTCAAAGCGAGCTTTCCATCACCCGATGGTCGCCAGCCGCGCACAAAGTCTTCGTAGGCTAAGGACGGATGAAATTGCACGGAACGGATTTGGCCCGTCTGGGGTTTGGCCAAACCAATCAGAGCCTTACCAAGCCGCTTGGCCAGCCACGTCTTGCCCGTGCCGGGCGGCCCTTGCAGAACGAGGTTCTTTTTCGTGGTCAAACGTTCCAGCATGGACTGCAGGGCCGCTTGTGGAAGAAAACAACCAGCCGCGACGATGTCTGCGGTGCCATAGGTTGCCGGTTGGGCCTCTACAATGCCTTGGAGCAGGTCTTCTTCGGCTTCGTCTGGTTCGTCGGCGTCGTCTGCCGCCGCTTCTTCGTATTGCTTTGCCCAATAGGGGTTCTTCAGGAAAACGGGGTAGTCTTGGCTGGCACCGCCGAAGGTGAACCGCACAAGACGACGTGCATATTCATCATCCAACTTGGCCCGTGCCAAGGTAGTGCGGTAAGTGTAGAAGTACCACTCGCGCGGCACGATTTCTTTCTGCCATTCAACATCGACCGTCAGGCCATCGCCCCGGTTGGCAACAACGGTCCCGATGGCTTTGATCTTCATACCGGAAACCGGTTTTCCCTTGTTCTCAAAGGGCAGGCCATACTTCCGAACAAACGACGACTTTATGGCGATCTTGTCGCCGGGCCTCATCGTCATGATGAGCGCGCCGAACTTGTCGTGCGTCCCATTCTGCCAGATGCCGTCCGCCAAGAAGCGATCTAGCTGATCATCCGTCCCGTTCCACAACGCACCGGCGAACCAGAACTGCCGGTTGGGGTCCGAGAACAGGTCTCCGTCGCCAAGTGTAAGGGCCTCTGGCGGGGCCTCATCGTCCACAACAGTGCCGTAGCCTTCTTTCTGGCGGACGTCTTTGAAAAGCTTGAGTGAGCCTTCTGGGCTGAGCGTGGCGGCCAGTCCATCCTCAGTCAGCGTCCACATCCCTCGTGTTCGGCTTTCCAACAGGCCCGCTTTGGTCAAGTAAAACCGTGCCCAACCAATGCGGTTTCCAAGACTCGAATGCCCACCTTTCGTAAGCCTTTCCAGCTCGCCCTCAGGCACGCGGTTTTCTGCCTTGATCCAGTCACCTACCGCCTTTGGGCTGCCCGAGCCGCCAAGGGCGCGCAAGGCATCAAGCACCGGGTCGAAGAACTGGATGAACTTTGGGCCGCTGAAATCCGCATCAAGCGCATCGGGCGCGGTCGGTGCCCAGTCAAAAACCTTCTCTTGTTCGCTCTTCAGGAACGCCAAAGGGTCATCGACTACGATGCCCTTCCGCTTCACGTCTTTGATGAAACCGGTCAGCGCCGCGCCTTCTAGAAGCCCATCCGCCAAATGTGCCTGATTCACGACAATGGCGGGCAGTAACGGCCAGTTCTTTTCGAAGGCCAGCCCAATCAGCTTGCCCAGCTGAGTGAAAATCTGACTTCGGCTGTTCTGCCAAACGACTCCCTGAGCTACCGCCAGTTCGCCGTAGCCAAGGAACTTACGCTGCCGAGCCGCCTGCAGGATGGTCTGATACGCGATCTCTAGGTCTAGGGCCATGTTTGCCTTCACAACGCCAAAAGCGCCGACACTGAGACCAGCCGGCGATGTTCCACTCACTGCAAGTGTCTGACATGGCTAGCACAGATTGCAACTGCGCGGATGCGCCAAGGGTCACATCCGCCATTAGGTACAGCAAGCAAAGCAATGTGCAAGTTTTGCACTTTGCTTTCGCTCCTTGCGAAGAGCTGGGGGTCCGGCCGTTCTTCTTCGTTTTTTGGAGAGGGTGACCAGCCGTTCAAACCATCCGTCGTTCACCGCCGAGGGGAGCTTGCCCCCCGGCTGGTACTCGCCGCACCCGTTGGTAGGGCGGGGTGGGGGTGGGGCAGCGTTGCGGGGGCCGGGCGCACAGCGGCACTTGCAGCCCGCTGAACTGCTTTTGGCTAGTAGGGGATTAGTAGGGGAGCGGTGTAAAAGCCAGTCCAACATCTTGTGGCACCGTCCAAGACCCTTGGAGCAGAAAGCCGTTTCTTTGTAAGGTGTTGTCCAAGGCAGGCAGCCTCGGTGACACACAAGCCAACACTACTTGAGCACAATTCGTAATGATGGGGTCGGGAGTTCGAGTCTCTTCAGCGGCACCAGTTTTTGGGAAAATATCGCACAAAACCAAGTGTTTGAGCGTATTTTGACCGAAGCAACCGACTTTCCTAACCGTTTAGAAGCGCCATTCTTTTCAAGCGTGGCGTTGCCGTTCTTGCAATCACAGACCTAGCCAGATCCGGTCGTGCCCAACTGCAGCGCGATGCTAGCCGAACCCAGCTAAGCAAGACGTCAGCCGCAGGCTCAAACCCACCCATCCCGACCAAATCCACGGACCTTCAGAACATCATTGTCGCTTCGACCGCGCGCCGCCAACGGGCGTATTTGGCGTCGCGCTCGCCGACGCTCATCACGGGTTCAAAGCGATGGTCCAGTGCCCAGCTTGCGGCGAAACGGTCGGGGGCCGGGCACAGGCCGCATTGCAGCCCGGCGAGATAGGCAGCCCCCAGTGCCGTCGTCTCGGTAATCTTCGGGCGGTCAACCGGGGCCCCGGTCACGTCGGCCAGAAACTGCATCGCCCAAGCGCTGGCCGTCATGCCGCCGTCCACCCGCAAGACACCGCCCGGCGCACCTTTCCAGTCGGCGCGCATCGCCTCCAAAAGGTCACGGGTCTGATAGCCCACACTTTCCAACGCCGCCCGCGCCATCTCTGCCGGGCCGGAGTTGCGCGTCAGGCCAAAGACGGCCCCCCGGCAGTCCGGCTTCCAATAGGGCGCGCCAAGGCCTGTAAAGGCCGGAACCAGCACGACGCCCTGTGCCGGGTCTGCCGCCTCGGCCAAAGACTGGCTTTCGGCGGCAGTGCCAATGATCTTCAACCCGTCGCGCAGCCATTGCACCACAGCCCCGGCAATGAAGATTGATCCTTCCAGCGCATAGGTCGTCTTGCCGTCCAACCGGTAGGCAATGGTGGTCAGCATCCGGTTCTGCGACTGAACCCGCTCTGATCCGGTGTTCAGCAGGGCAAAACAGCCCGTCCCGTAGGTTGATTTCATCATGCCCGGCGCAAAGCAGGCCTGGCCGACCGTGGCCGCCTGCTGATCGCCCGCCACACCGCAGATCGGGATGGCCGTCCCGAACAGTGCGGGGTCCGTGGTGCCGTAGTCATCGGCCGAGTCGCGCACCTGCGGCAACACCGACATCGGAATGTCCAACGCTGCACAAATCTCGGCATCCCACGCGTTCCGGCCAATATCGTACAGCATGGTGCGCGCTGCGTTGGTGGCGTCGGTGGCATGAACCCGCCCGCCGGTCAGCCGCCAGATCAAAAAGCTGTCGACCGTGCCGAACGCCACTTTGCCAGCACGCGCGCGGGCCCGTGCACCCGGCACATGATCCAGCACCCATTTGACCTTGGTGGCCGAGAAGTACGGGTCCAGCAGAAGGCCCGTACGTTCGGTCACCATCGGCCCCAGCCCCGCCTGTTGCAGGGTGGCACAGGTTTCGGCGGTGCGGCGGTCTTGCCAGACGATGGCGCGGTGCAAAGGCTGGCCGGTCTCGCGGTCCCACAACAGGGTGGTTTCGCGCTGGTTGGTGATGCCGATGGCCTTCGGGGTGATCCCGCCCGCCTTGGCCAAAGCCTCGTGCACTGTGTCCAGCACGGTCTGCCACAGATCCTCTGGCGCGTGTTCGACCCAGCCCGGTGCCGGATAGTGCTGGGCAAACTCGCGCTGTGCCGAGGCTATCGGGCGCAAGCCCGCATCAAACACGATGGCGCGGGACGATGTGGTGCCTTGGTCAATCGCAAGGATAAAGGTCATCGGCGTCTCCGGATTTTCGCCAAACTGTCAGGAAAGCGTTCAAGCCGAAAGCCTGTATTTGCAGCGGTCTTGGAGTTCAGGCGCGACAAGTGCCCCACAAAAACATGCCTATGCCGCAAAAGTTCGGCACCCGAGCCCCGATTTTCCTGCGAAAACGCCCGTCAGCGCCCGGCCCAGCAGGTCAGCACATAGGCCGCCGTCATCAGATCAAGATGCGCACCACCACCGTTCTTGGCGATGGTGATTTCGGCATCACTGGTGCGCTTGTACAGGTCTGGTTGGTAAAAGTCGGCGCGTATATCGGCCTCGGTGATGGCACCAGAGGCGATCGGGTCGATCAGTTCGCCGATGTGATGCACGGTTGTCGCCCGGGCATCAACAAAGACCGATGCGCGCTGCATTGCCAGATCATCGACCTCGCGCATGCGCGTGGTGTACGCGCCGATCAGGTCCAGATGCTGGCCCGGTTGCAGCCAGGCCCCCTTGATCACCGGCTGTGACGCCATCGTGGCCGTGCAGATCACGTCCGCATTCCGAACCGCCGCCTCAAGATCATCGGCCACCCGCAAGCCCGGCACTTCGGCTGCCATCTTTTCGGCCCCCGCCCGGCTGCGGTTCCACACGGTAAACTCCGCCTCCGGCCAAAGGCTGCGGTAGGCGTCAACCATCGAGCGCGCTACGGTTCCGGCACCGACCAGCAGGAACCGCCGCGATCCCTTTCGTGCGAGTTTTGACGCGGCAAGCAAGCTGTCGCCCGCCGTCTTCCATTTGGTCACCAGATGAAAGTCGACAAACGCCTTGGGCACACCGGTCACATCATCAAACAACGTCACCACGCCGTTGACCGTGGGCAAGCCCGCCGCCGCATTGGCCGGCACGATGGTCGCCACCTTGACCAGCGCCCCCAACCCGCTGATCCACGCGGCACGGTCCAGCATCACATCCTTGTCGCGGTACAAGAACAGGTCTGCAATCTCTGCCCGCGGCAACAGGTGGCCCGCCTGAAACGCCGCAAGCAGACCGCGCCATGTCATCAACCGCTCTGCCTCTTGGCCGATGGATTCGATCATAGCCCCGCCTCCTGCTGTGTCAGCAACCCTTCGGCCACCAAGCGCCGTGCCCAGCCTTGCCAATCGTCGAATTGATGAGTCAACCAGCCCCGCGCCGCAGCCGCCGCGATATTGTCGGCCCGGTCATCGGTGAACAACAGCCCGGCCGGCGCAATCCCGCAATCATCTTCCACCATCTGGTAAATCTTGGGGTCCGGCTTGATCACGCCCATCCGGCCAGACACATAGTGCCGGTCAAACTCGGCCAGAAAATCCAGCTTGGGGATTGCCTCATCAAACGAACACCGCCCAAAATTGGTCAGCGCAAAGCAGGGCATCCCTTTCGCCCGCAAAGCCCGCAGCAGGGCTATCGAGCCTTCGATGCGGGGTGATGCCAGTTCAATCCACCGGTCATACCACATCCGCACCTCGGGCCCCCAGTCGTCGTGCCGTTCGGCCCACGCATAGATCGTCTCGCGAAACAGCGCGCCCGCGTCGATGTCATCATTCATCTTGTGCAGATCGACCGCTGCAAACAGCGCCCTGCGTCGATCCTGACCTATCACCCGGTCGTAAAACGCTTCGGGCTGCCAGCGGGTCAGCACATTGCCAATGTCGAAAATCACCGCTTCAACGCGCATGTCGCCTCACTGTTTCGCGGTACAAGGTATACAGCCCCGCCCCGATGATCAGCGCAATCCCGATCCAGCCTTGGGTATCCGGGAAGGTGCCAAACACCAAAAGCCCCCAGATCACCGCCAACGGCATCGAGGTATATTCAAACGGTGCCACCAAGGCTGCCTCGTTCATCCGGTAGGCCTGGCTCATCAGCAAACCGCCAATCGCCACCGAAACCCCGGTACCCAGAAAGAAGAGCCAGTCGCCCGCCGCAGGGATCACCCAAGGCCGGAACAAAAACGCCAATGAGGCATCCGCAGACCCCGCCAGATGCCCGTCCCCCACGAAAAACCCCATGGTCGACGACACCACGATAAACGCCACCTGCGTGTAGATGCCAAAGGTCACGGCACTTTCGGTCTCGCGCATCATCCGCGTCATGGTTTGCGTCGTGGCATAACATAGGGCAGAGATCAGAACCAAAACCGCCACCCAGTGGAACTGCCCCTCTGGCCGCAACATCACCACGACCCCGATCAGGCCGACAACCACTGCCCCCCAGCGATGCCAGCCGACCTTCTCGCCCAGCACGACGACCGATAGCATCGTCAGCAGCAAGGGGGCGACAAACCCGATCGCGGCAGCATCCGCCAAGGGCAGTGCCGCCAACCCCAGAAAATACGTCGCATTTGAAATCATCACGATGGTGGCTCGGATCGTATGCATCCAGGGCCGCCGCGTCCGCCAGATCCGCCGCTGTCCCGACACTGCCGCAAAGCCCAAGATGAATGCCAGACCGACAAAAGCCCGCACCAGAATGACCTGATGCAGCGCATAGGCGCCTGACAGTTGCTTGATGCACAGATCGTTCAGCGAAAAGACCGCCGACCCCGCCATTGCCGCCGCAATCCCCAGCACCACTTGGCGTGAGGCCTTCGGAACCACCGGGGTCTCTGCCACACCGTCGCCCGAAGGCCCAAGGGAAACTTCCTGTGTCATCCCCCACCCCTACCAGCCGACAGCCCCCGGATTCTATCCCGCCTGCGACACCAATGCACCTGCGACACCAATGCACCCCGTAGGTCGGGGGATACCCCGACTCCCTCGCAAACACTCCCCCATTCACCCCGCCGCCGCCGCCCGCAGCAGCCGGTCGAGCACGTCCAAAAACCGCGAGCGGTCCGCCTTGCTGAACAACTTGCCGCCGCCCTGCCGGAACGGATCGGCACTGCGCAGGTCGGCCATCAGATCGCGCGTCGCCAGAACCATGCCGATGTTGGCGCGGTTCAACTCCTCGCCGTTGTGCTTCAAAACCCGCGCCCCGGCCTCGACACAGCGGGCGGCAAGCGGGATATCGCCAGTCACCACGACATCGCCCGGCTTGGCAGTCCCGGCAATCCACTTGTCCGCTTCATCCGGCCCCTGCGCCACAAAAACGCTTTCCACCAAAGGGTTGGCAGAAGGTCTTATCCCACCGTTCGACACCAGCACCATCCGGACCCGCAGCCGGGTTGCCACCCGTTCCGCCTCTTCCTTTACCGGGCAGGCGTCTGCGTCGATGTACAGCGTCATGCTTTCAATGACCGGGCGTGAAAGGTCACATGATCCTCCATGAAGCTGGAGACGAAGAAATAGCTGTGATCATAGCCCATCTGGTGGCGCACCGTGCCCCGCGTGCCCGTCTCGGCAATCGCGGCCTGAAATGCGCTGATGCCCAACAGGTCCAGAAACTTGTCATCGCTGCCCTGATCGACCAGCAAGGGCAGATCAAGCCCCTGTTTTACAAGCAGTTCGACCGCATCATGCGCGGCCCAACAGGTCTCATCCGGCCCCAGATAGGCCGCAAATTGCTTGCGCCCCCAGTCGGACTTTGTCGGATTGCAGATCGGCGCAAAGGCCGAAACCGACCGAAACCGCTCCGGATAGGTCATCGCAATGGTCAATGCACCATGGCCGCCCATGGAGTGTCCGGTGATGCCCTGCCGTGCTGCGTCCAAAGGAAAGGCACCGAATACCAAGGCCGGCAGTTCAACTGTCACATAAGACCACATCCTGAACTGCGCCGCCCAAGGTGCCTCGGTCGCGTCAACATAAAACCCTGCACCTTGACCCAGATCAAAAGCCGCATCATCCGCCGCATCCCCGCGGGGAGAGGTATCCGGAAACACCAGCGCAATCCCCTCACGCGCCGCCCACCCCTGCGCACCCGCCTTCACCATGGCGTTTTCATGCGTGCAGGTCAGTCCAGACAGAAACCACAGCACCGGAACCGGAGCGTCTTCTGCTTGGGCAGGCAGGAAAAGCCCAAAGGTCATCTCGCATTGGCAAACCGCTGATGTGTGCGAAACCACCAGTTGTCGCCCGCCGAAAGCCTTGTTTTCAGAAAGAATCTTCATCTTTTCACTCTATCATTCTGGCCGAAATATTTCGGGGTGCGGGGGCTTCCCCCCGCCTCTGGCGTATGCGGGCACCAGCCCCCACTTTTCAAGCAAAAACCCGACAAATCTGCTCCAGCGTTTTCTTCCGTTTGGCCACCGCTGGTACAGTTGCAGCGTCGGACGGATAGCCCACCGGCAGGATCATCATCGCCTTTTCACCCGCTGGTCGTCCGCACATGTCGGCAAGGAATTTCATCGGGTTGGGGGTATGTTCCAGACAGACCAACCCCGCATGATGAATCGCGGTGATCAACAGACCCGCAGCGATACCGACGCTTTCCGGCACATAGTAGTTCTTGTAGCGCGTCCCGTCGTCGGTCTGCCCCCAACGCTGCGCAAAGATCACGATCAGCCAGGGTGCATCGGTTAAGTGCGGCTTTGACACACCGGTGCCAATCGGCTCCAGCGCTGCCAGCCACTCATCCCCGGCACCACCTGCATAAAATTCGCGTTCTTCCTCTTCAGCCGCCGCCCGGATGCGCGCTTTCATCTGTCCATTTGAAATGGCTGCAAAGAACCACGGCTGGTGGTTCGCGCCGGATGGGGCAGTGCCAGCTGCCGCAATGCAGGTGGTGATCAGCGCCTCTGGCACCGCGCGCCCGGAAAACTGCCGAACCGAATGGCGCTTTTTCATCTGGGCCAGAAACGCCTCTGCCGCAGCCAAAGCTTCAACTTCTGGCAATTGCACGCGGTCGGGCAGGGGGATCGGCTCATAGCTTACCTCGCCTTTGCGGTACATGCGTCAGCCTCCC
Source organism: Rhodobacterales bacterium (assembly GCA_038231775.1). Lineage (GTDB taxonomy): Bacteria > Pseudomonadota > Alphaproteobacteria > Rhodobacterales > Rhodobacteraceae > Stagnihabitans. The sequence goes on from JBBRKS010000036.1 coordinate 9,001, forward strand.
CCGATCAGAACCCCAGCGGCAAAGACCAACGCACCGCCCAACACAACCTGCAAGGCAGCCCGCACAAACGGCGTCTCCATATAGCGGTTCTGAATCCACGCAATCGCCCAAAGTTCAACGAAAACAACGCACATGGCAAGGATCGTCGCAGTCCAGAAATCGGCCAGAAAATAGGGGAGGGCATGGCCCAAACCGCCTATGGCCGTCATCACACCCGATGCCAGCCCGCGCTTGAACGGACTGCCACGCCCCGACAACACCCCGTCATCATGCGCTGCCTCGGTAAACCCCATCGAGATACCCGCCCCGACTGACGCGGCAAGCCCGACCAGCAGCGTGGTGTGGGTATTCTGCGTGGCAAACGCCGTGGCAAAAATCGGGGCCAGCGTGGAAACCGACCCGTCCATCAACCCCGCCAACCCCGGCTGCACCCAAGTCAGGATGAACTGCCGCCGCGCGCCTTTATCTTCCTGCGCCCGCACATCGCCGGTCAGCAGCTTTGCCTCAAGCCCCAAGGCCGATTTCTCATGTCCCGCCTCAGCCGCCGCAAGATCACCCAACAGCTTGCGCGTTGCCGCGTCCGTGGTGTGCCCGGCGGCCAAAGTGTAGAACTTGGCCGCCTGCGCCTCCATCCCCGAGGCTTCAGCGCGGATTGTGTCCAGCGACAGGTTCTTTGTCAGCCAGATCGGGCGGCGCGCGTAAAAGCCCGCCACATGTTCACGCCGTATCAGGGGGATCACCTCACCAAACCGCACCTGATGCGCGTCAATCAGGCGTTTGCGGTGGCCGTCTTCCTCAACCGCCATCGCGTCAAAGATTGATGCCGAGGCTGGGTATTCCGCCCGCAGCATCTGGGCATAGCTGCGATAAATCTGCCCGTCATCCTCTTCGGACGAAATCGCAAGCGCCAGAACCTCTTGTTCGGACAGGTCAGAAAATCGGCGGCACTGGGTGAAGCTGGATATCATGGACGGCCCTCTTTAGAATGGTTCTAATATGTCTGAACCCGTCCAAAAGACAACCCCTTCACCCGCGTCCCGTCACCTTTTGCCGCCAAAGGGTAAACAACCCCGCCGCAATCACGATGGCCGACCCGATCAGGACATTGACCCGCAGCGTTTCATGGAACAGAAAGATGCCAAGCAGCCCGATGAACACCAGTTGCAGATAGGCAAAGGGTTGAATTGCACTCGCCTCGGCCAGCGCATAGGCGCGGATCAGGCAGTAGTGCCCGGCACAGGACGTGCAGCACAAAACCAGCATCCAAGCCCAGTCGACCGGCGCCATCATCGTCCAGACCGGCAGGCCGAAAAACGTCATGCCAACCGCGCCCACGATCCCGGTCCAGAAAAAGCTGACCTGAGCCGAGTCCTTGCGGGCGGCAAACCGGGTCAGCAGCGAATAGACGGCAAAGATCAGCGCGGCCAACAGGGGCAGCACCGACCAGATCGAAAAGACCGAAAGCCCGGGCCGCAGCATGACCAGAATGCCGCAGAACCCCAACAAGATCGCCGTCCAGCGCCGCCAGCCCACCTTTTCGCCCAAAACCGGGCCGGACAAAGCCGCGACCATAAGCGGATAGCTGGTCAGCAGGGAATGAGTCTCAATCAGCCCATTGTGCGCAAAGGCCAGCCCGACGATGCAGATCTGAATGACCAGCAGCCCGCCGCGCAAGATGTGCAGCGGGATCTGGTTGGTGCGCACGGCAGCGCGCAAGCCGCCAGCTTGGCGGACGGACAGCCAGATCACGAACAGGGCAAAGAACCAAAAGCGGATCATCACCACCATCTGCACCGGATAAAGCACCGTCAGATGCCGGGTGACCCCGTCCTGAGCCGAAAAGATCACCATGGTCAAAAGCATCATCCAGATGCCGCGTCGCGTGTTCTGTTCGGTCATTGCCCAGCCCCCTTGCGCGCCTGCATCAGCGCGTACAGGCCCGCCAGCACAACTATTCCCGCCCCGATGGCGACCTGCAGATGCAGAACCTCGCTGTAAACCACGATACCGATCACGGTCACAAACACGATCTGCAGATAGGCAAACGGTTGCACGACCGACGCCTCTGCCGCCTCATACGTCTTTTGCAACAACCAGTTAGAGACGACGGACACCCCGGCATAGGCCATCAGATAGACCCAATCCAACGGGGCCACACTTTGCCAACGCGGCAGGCCGATCACGGTGGACAGCACCATGCCCACGATGGGCGGCCAGAAGAACGCGGCGAAAAACGGCTCGTCCCGGGTGGTCAGCCGCGTCAGCACCGAATACAGCGCGAACATGAAGGCGGCGGCGACCGGCAGCAACGCCGCCCAGGTGAACACCCCAGCCCCTGGCCGCAGGATCACCAGCACCCCGACGCAGCCTAACCCGACCGCCAGCCACCGCTTCAGGCTTAGCTTTTCGCCCAGGATCGGGCCCGACATCGCCACCACGAACAGCGGGCATATCGTAAAGATCGCAAGGGTCTGGATCAGGCCGATCAGGGTGTACGAATAGACCATGACGCAAATCTCTACCACCAGCAGCACGGCGCGCAGCACATGCCAGTGCAGGCGGCGCGACCGGATGGCAGCCCAGCCTTCCGGCCTGCGCAAGGCCAGAACCACCACAAAGGCGGCAAACACCCAGTAGCGGACCATGACCACCATCAGCGTGTTGTACGTCTCGGCCAGATGGCGCGAAAAGCCGTCCTGCACGGCAAAGGAAAATACGGCGGCAATCATCAGCCAGATGCCACGGTTGGGATTGCGGCTCATGCCAGAACCCCGGTGGTCATGTGGCGTTTGCGGGCAAAGCCGGGCTGTCGGGTGACGGTAAAGCCTGCGCCCTGCAATGTGCGGCGCACATGGCCTGCGGCGGTATAGGTGGCAAAGGTGCCCGAACGGGCGGTGTGGCGGGCAACCTCTGCCAGCAGGTCATCACCCCAAAGTTCGGGGTTCTTGGCCGGTGAGAATCCGTCAAGATACCACGCATCCGCCTTCCCCTGCCACAGGGGCAAGGTCGTGCGGGCGTCGCCTTCGATCACACTCACCTCAATTCTACCAAGGCTGAACTGCCGCTGACCCTTGGACCACGCCTTGACCAGTGGCGCTGAAACAGCCGCCGCGTCGGGAAAGGCCGCATGGCTGCGGGCCATTTCGTCAGCGGTGATGGGGAAAGCCTCAAACGTGGTGTAGGTCATGGGAATGTCGGGTGCCATCAGATGCGTTGCAAGCAGGTTCAGCCCGGTGCCAAACCCCAGTTCTGCGATGTGAAACCCCGGCCGCAGCCGGTCTGGCAGGCCATTGCCGGTCAAAAACACATGGTGGGTTTCCTCTAACCCCCCGGCGAGTGAGAAATACGGGTCGTCAAACCGGCGCGAGACCGGGATGATCCCGTCCAGCCAGTCCAGCCCTTCGACCTGTTCCTTGCCCGTCATTTGCCCTATGCCCTTTTCGGCGCGGACCATGGGCAAGGGCGGTTGGAATGACAAGGGTTGATCTGACGGTCCGGGGTGGCGGCATCTTTGGCTTGTCTGTGGCATGGGAGGCAGTTCAGCGCGGCGCCCGAGTCAGGCTGATCGAGCGTGACCGGATTGGTGCCGGGGCCAGTGGCGGTCTGGTTGGTGCGCTGACCCCGCACACCCCCGAAGGCTGGAACCCGGTGAAAGCCTTTCAATTGGAAAGCCTGCTGCGCGCCGAAAGCTGGTGGGCCGAAGTTGACGCAACCTCGGGCCTATCCTCTGGCTATGCGCGCATCGGCAGACTGCAGCCGCTGACCGATGCCGCAGCAGTGGCACTGGCTCAGACCCGTGCAGCGCAGGCCGAAACCCTATGGCAAGGGCGCGCGCTGTGGCAGGTGATCCCGCCCACCGGTGCGCTGTGGGAGCCGACTTCGCCCTCCGGACTTCTTATTCACGACACGCTGTCAGCCCGCGTAAACCCGGTGCCAGCCTTGACCTCGCTGGAGGCTGCTTTGCGGGCCAAAGGCGTTGATATCGTTCTGGGTGATGCCCCAGAGGAGGGCCCGGTGATCTGGGCCACCGGGGCTGCGGGTCTGGACGCTTTGACCGCCGATCTGGCCCACAAAGCCGGGCAGGGCGTTAAAGGGCAGGCGGTTGCGGTCCATCTGCCGGGCTACGAAATGCAGCCGCAACTGTTCATCGACGGCTTGCACATCGTGCCCCATGCCGATGGCACAGTGGCCATCGGATCGACCACTGAAAACCAGTGGGCCGATCTTGCCACCGATGCCCAATGCGACACGCTGCTTGAGCGCGCCTGCGCCGCCCTGCCCATTCTGCGCGGAGCGCCTGAAACAGCGCGCTGGGCCGGCCTGCGCCCGCGTGCGATCAGCCGGGGTCCGTTGATCGGCCCATGGCCCGGTCGTCCCGGTCATTTCGTTGCCAACGGTGGCTTCAAGATCGGCTTTGGCACCGCCCCCGAAACCGCCCGCCTGATCTGCGATCTGGTGTTAAAGGGCACCAACACGATCCCCGCCCAGTTCCTGCCGCTTTAGAGGCGGCCTTGCGTCAACAGCCAGTCGGCGCTGGCGCGCAGGGCATCGGCAGGCTCGATGAACCGCATCCCCATCTCGCGGCGGGCCCGGGCGCTGGACACCTCGTGAAACTGCCCGATCGAGGGTAAAATCCCCCTGACCGCCGGATCAAACAGCGCCAACAGCCGCAGCACGACCATCGGCGCCACGCGGGTTGCAATCTTGCGGTTGGGGTAGGCGGTCTTCAACACCATCGCCATATCCGGCATCGTCATTGAACCCGATGCCGCCAGATAGCGCTTGCCCGCTGTCTGAGGCTGTTGGGCGGCGCGCAGATGCATCTCTGCCACGTCGCGCACATCGACACAGACAAAGCCCAGCATCGGTACCATCGGGTCTTTGCCCCGCAGCATCCGCTTGACGATGTTCATCGAGGTTCCAAAATGCGTATCCAGCGGCGGCCCCAGCACAAGGCCGGGATTGATGCAGGTCAGCGCCATATCCGGTGCCTCTTTGGCCACGAAATCCCAGGCCGCCCGTTCCGCCAGCGTCTTTGACATCGCATAGGCCGACGTGCCGGGGGCGGCCAGATCGCACCAATCTGACTCATCCTGAATGCCGCGCTTGCCCTCGTTGATCACGGCCACGGTGGACGAGGTGACGACGGCCCGCCTGATCCCGGCGGCATGGGCAAAACGTAAGGCGCGCAGGGTGCCCTCTACCGCTGGGGTGATCAGATCGCCCGCGTCCTTGGGCTGCGACATCGGAAAGGGCGACGCGGTGTGGACCAGAACCTGCGCGCCGCGCACCGTCTCGGCCCAGCCGTCATCCCGCGTCAGGTCAGCGACCGCAAAGCTAAGACGGGACAGCGCCTTGTCCGTCAGATGCGGTGCCAAAGCTGACCGGACCTCTGCCACCCGGTCAAGATTGCGCAACGTGCCGCGCACTGCCCAACCGGCCTGCAAGAACCGCAACGCGATGTGTTTGGCGATAAACCCCGAAACCCCGGTGATCAGCGCAAGCTGCTTTTCCGCCATACCCGCCCCCAAATGTCATTCCAACATCTAGGGCCGCAAGGTCAGTCCAGCAACCGGCGCGCAATCACATGGGCCTGAATTTCGGCAGCGCCTTCAAAGATCGACAGGATGCGCGCATCACACAGCAGGCGGCTGGCGACATATTCCAGCGCAAACCCGTTGCCGCCGTGAATCTGCACGCCGTTGTCCGCCGCAGCCCAAGCGACCCGCGCGGCGAGCAGCTTTGACATCCCCGCCTCAAGATCACACCGCTTGCCAAGGTCTTTCTGGCGCGCCGCATGATAGGTGATCTGGCGTGAGATTGCGATTTCCACCGCCATCATCGCCAGCTTGGCCGCCACCCTCGGGAACTCGATCAGGGGTTTGCCAAACTGGATGCGGTCGGTTGCATATTTCATCGCCGTTTCCAGCGCGGCCTGCGCCACACCAATCGCACGGGCAGCGGTCTGGATGCGCGCCGATTCAAACGTCTGCATCAACTGTTTGAAGCCTTGCCCGGTCACCCCGCCCAAAAGGTTCTCATCCTTGACCGCGAACCCGTCAAACGCCAGTTCATATTCCTTCATGCCCCGGTAGCCGAGGACCTTGATCTCTCCCCCCGTCATGCCCGGGGTCGGAAAGGGGCCATCCTCGGTGCCCGGAGTCTTTTCGGCCAGAAACATGCTCAGGCCCCGGTAATCCTTCGTCTCCGGATCGGTGCGGGCCATCAGCATCATCACATGGGCGCGTGAGGCATGGGTGATCCACGTCTTGTTGCCGGTAATCCGCCAATCTCCGCCCTCGCGCACGGCACGGGTGCGCAGGGCCCCAAGGTCTGACCCGGTGTTGGGTTCAGTAAACACCGCCGTCGGCAGAATCTCAGCACTGGCAAGCTTGGGCAACCAATAGGCCTTTTGCGCATCCGTCCCACCGCACAGGATCAGTTCCGCCGCAATCTCACTGCGGGTGCCAAGAGAGCCTACGCCGATATAGCCGCGCGACAACTCCTCAGACACCACGACCATCGCCGATTTCGGCAAACCAAACCCGCCATGCGCCTCGGGAATCGTCAGGCCAAAGACACCCATTTCGGCCAGCTTGGCGATCACCTCAATCGGGATCAACTCGTCGTTCAGATGCCACTGATGTGCAAAGGGGATCACCTCTTCATCGGCAAACCGGCGGAACTGGTCGCGGATCATTTCTAGTTCATCATCAAGGCCCGAGGCGCCAAACGTCGCAGCTCCGGCCTGCGCCCGCATCAAGGCCACCAGCCGCATCTTGGCCGCATCACCCGCCGCCGCGATCAACGCCTGCGCCTCAACACCCGGCTGATACGCTGCAATCCCAAGATCACTGGCCCGGGCCACCTCATTCTGGCTCATCGCGATGCCGCCCGCGATCTGCGCCAGATATTCACCGTAGCCCAGTTGCAGGATCAGCGCTTCCATCTCACCCAGCTTGGCCTGAGTTGATAGACCTTCGGCCCACTCGCGCAATTGAGTCAGCGCCTGCACATAGGTCGCAAGCCATGCCAGCCCATGCGCTGCATACTGATGCACATCCAGCGCCGGGCCAGAGACTTTGCCTGCGACCATCACGCGCGCCGCCAAGGCCTGACGGGCCAACGCCAGATGGGCCTGGACCTCGGCCAAAGCCGGGCCTGTCAAGGCGATCAGGCCCGACAGAACAGGCGTTGCGGGCAGGTCTTGACCATCGTGCGACATGACACCCTCTTGGAGTTTGCGACTTCAGCCGGGTTAAACTGTTTGCAACCGCAGCGCAATAATATTTTCCAAAACATGCATACTGCGCAGCAATATGACGCAGACGATTTCCCCCAAGCCGGTTTTGTTTCCCAACCCTTCAGGCTAAACCCGGCGGGTGGAGTACTTCATGGCGCACCTGTCCGCCCCGGCCTTTGCGGCTGCGATGGCGATCACGCTTTTTGCGGGCTTCGTGAAAGGGGCGGTCGGTTTCGCCATGCCGATGATCATGATGGGGGCATTCTCGTCCTTCCTGCCACCCGAACTTGCCTTGGCGGGATTGATCGTTCCGACACTGATCACCAACCTGAGCCAAGCTTTCCGGCAGGGACTGGAACCGGCCGTGCAGACCACGCAGACCTACTGGCGCATTCTGGTGGCGACGGTCGTGTTCATCATCATCTCGTCCGCCTTCGTCCACGTCATCCCGCAGCGGCTGTTCCTGTTGCTGCTGGGCCTGCCGATCACCGTATTTGCCGTGTTGCAACTCGCTGGCAAAAACCTGGCACTCAAGCTTGAACACCGCGCCCGGGCGGAATGGATTCTTGGGGCGATTGGCGGACTTTATGGCGGCGTTTCCGGTATCTGGGGCCCGCCTTTGCTGGTGTACCTGCTGTCGATCGGGGCTGATAAGCGTGAGACTGTGCGCGTGCAGGGGGTCGTCTTCCTGATCGGCGCATTTGTGCTGCTGCTGGCCCATATCCACTCTGGTGTGTTCACCGTCGAGACCGGGGCGTTTTCGCTAGCATTGGCGGTGCCCGCCCAGATCGGGCAGGTTGCGGGCACATGGGTGCAGGACCGGCTGGACCAGTCGAAAGTCCGGGCCTGGACGCAAGGACTGCTGGTGCTGACGGGCCTGAATCTGGCCCGTCTCGCCGTGGTGCACTAGATCGCGGCTGCCCTGACATCCGCGTCGATATGCGGCAGGTACTGCGCGAAGTTGGCTGAAAACATGGCCACCAGCTTGCGCGCCTGCGCGTCATAATCGGCAGTCAAACCCCATGTGCGGCGCGGGTCCAGCAGCGTATCGTCGACACCCGGCACCGACACCGGCACGTCAAAGCCAAAGTTCGGGTCGCGGCGGAAATTGACCCCGGCCAGCGACCCATCCAATGCCGCCGCAAGCAAGGCCCGTGTCGCCTTGATCGGCATCCGCTTGCCCACACCGTAGGCGCCGCCGGTCCAGCCGGTGTTCACCAGCCAGCACGACGCGCCATATTTGGCAATCTTGTCCTCCAGCAGCTTGCCGTACACCTCTGGCCGGCGTGGCATGAAGGGTGCGCCAAAACAGGTCGAGAATGTCGGCTGCGGTTCCGTCACCCCCCGCTCGGTCCCCGCCACCTTCGAGGTGAAGCCTGACAAAAAGTGATACATCGCCTGCGCCGGGGTCAGCCGCGCAATCGGCGGCAGCACGCCAAACGCATCGCAGGTCAACATCACCACGTGGCGCGGATGGCCGCCAAGCCCGGTGTGCGAGGCGTTTGAGATATAGTCGAGCGGATAAGCGCAGCGCGTGTTCGCCGTCAGGCTGTCATTGGCGAAATCGAGTTCCAGCGTGTCTGGATCATGCACCATGTTCTCGACCACCGTTCCAAACCGGTGCGTGGTCGCGTAAATCTCGGGCTCCGCCTCTGCCGACAGGTTGATGGTCTTGGCATAACAGCCACCCTCAAAGTTGAAGGTGCCACGGTCCGACCAGCCATGTTCATCATCGCCGATCAGGGTGCGCTGCGGGTCTGCCGACAGCGTCGTCTTGCCCGTACCCGACAGCCCGAAGAACACCGCCGTATCGACCGGGTTGCCGATGGCATGGTTGGCGCTGCAATGCATCGCCATCACGCCCTTTTCCGGCAACAGATAGTTCAAAAGGGTAAAGACCGCTTTCTTGTTCTCACCCGCATAGGCCGTATTCGCGATCAAGATCAGCTTTTTATCAAAGTTGAGCGAAATAACCGTCTCCGTCCGGCAACCGTGACGCGCAGGATCGGCTTTGAACGAGGGGCAGTTGATCACCGTCCAATCCGGGCTGAAACTGTCCAACTCGTCGCGTGACGGCCTGCGCAGCAAATGGCGGATGAACAGCCCATGCCATGCCAGTTCTGTCACCATCCGCACATCGACGCGGTGGATCGGATCGGCCCCGGCGTACAGGTCCTGCACAAAGTAATCGCGGCCCCGCATGTGCGCCAGCATGTCGTCGTGAAGGCGGTCAAACGCCTCAACCGTCATGGGCGCGTTGTTTTCCCACCAGATTGTCCCCTCGACCGATGGCGTGCGGACCACGAACTTGTCCTTGGGCGAACGCCCGGTGAACTGCCCGGTCTCGCACAAAAACGCACCTCCAAGGCCCAGCTTACCCTCGCCGCGCTGCACAGCCGCCTCAATCAGGGCCGGTTCGATCATGTTGTAATAGACGCGCCCAAGTCCGGAAATACCCTGATCTTCCAGCCGCTTGGCCGGGTTCACGCGCCCATTTGACATTTCGCAAGCTCCCATCATCGCAAAAGCGACTTTTTTTCACATTTCAACCAAAACGGCTGCACCAGCAGCCATTTCAAACGCCCCGGGCCAACGGAACGTCCGTAGAATCGGTATAACATGCGGATTTCAAAGGGGAAAAGCGTTGATTTTCGACGTTAGCGCAACCACCCTCAGGTTAGCGCAACCAAAATGACCGATCGCACACGACTGCGGCAAATTAGTCATTTCTTCGCAAATTTCGACGCTGATAGAGACCAAGCAGCGCGGTGATTCGCATTAGGTGTTGATTCTAAGGGCTCAAAAAAGGATCATGTGGGATAAATAAGGCAAACCGAGCAGATAAGGATAGCCAAAATGGCAAGGATCGCCCTTGTGGACGACGACAGGAACATCCTGACGTCGGTTTCGATGACGTTAGAGGCTGAAGGTTTCGAAGTTGAAACCTTCAATGACGGGCAGTCGGCACTGGATGCCTTCAACCGGCGCATGCCGGACATGGCCGTGCTGGACATCAAGATGCCCCGGATGGACGGTATGGATCTGCTGCAACGGCTGCGGACCAAGACCCAGATGCCGATCATCTTTCTGACCTCGAAAGACGATGAGATTGACGAGGTTCTGGGCCTGCGCATGGGGGCTGACGACTACGTCAAAAAGCCTTTCAGCCAGCGGCTTCTGGTCGAACGCATCCGCTCTCTTTTGCGGCGTCAGGACGCGATCCAGACCGGTGAAGTGGCCGTGACCGAAGAAACCAAGATCATGGAGCGGGGGAACCTGCGCATGGACCCCCTGCGCCATTCGGTGTCTTGGAAGGGTCTTGATGTTTCGTTGACCGTGACCGAATTCATGCTGCTGCAGGCGCTGGCCCAGCGGCCCGGCTTCGTGAAAAGCCGCGACCAGCTGATGGACGTCGCCTATGACGATCAGGTCTATGTCGATGACCGCACAATTGACAGCCACATCAAGCGGTTGCGCAAAAAGATGCGGGCGGTCGATGACACGTTTTCGGCCATCGAAACGCTGTACGGCATTGGCTACCGTTACAACGAAGAATGACCGCGATCCCCCAGGTCAGCATGGCGCAGAAGCGCGATCCGAAGTCTGGTGACCGGACTGGAGAATTGCTTTTGGGCGATGACTGGGTTTCGCCCGAAAACATGGCCGAGGCGTCCTTGCGCGATGTGCGCAAGCGGCGCGGTCTGGTCGCGCTGAACCATTCGCCTTTGGCGCGCAAGATCATCGTGTTCAACCTGATGGCGCTGGTAATTCTGGTGGCCGGCGTGTTGTTCATGAACCCGTCGCGCGACAGTCTGGTGCGCCAGCGCGAACAAGGGCTTGAGAATGAGGCCAAGCTGATCGCCAACGTGATCGAGGCGGGTCTGCCAGCTGACGGCACCGTGCAGGCGGCTGACAGCGGTGCACTGTCGCAGCGTTTACGTGATGCCACCATCGGGCCGGGGGTTGAGGTTTACCTGTTCGATCAAAACGGCACTTTGCTGGCCCGCTCGGTCGGCGCGCCCCGGGATCAGACCACGGCGGCAGGCCGCTCAACCATCATCACGGATTTTCTGAACCTGATCTGGGACGGCATTTCCGGTATCCTGAACGGCAATCCGGCCAACACGCCCAAGGTGTCGGGCGAAGACATGGCGCGCAAACTGTTTCCGGCAGCAAAGTCTGGCGGCATCACGGTCAACATTGGTCAGGGGCCAGAGGGCGGCGCGCAATTTTCTGTCGCAACGCCCATCGTGCGCAACGGGCTTGTGCTGGGCGTGATCGGCGTCACCTCTGCCGAGGGCGAAATCGACAGTCTGGTGCGCAATGAACGCGAACAGATCCTGCAGATGTTCGTGATTGCCCTTTTGGTCAGCATCGGCCTGTCGCTGGTTCTGGCCTCGACCATCGCCAACCCGCTGTCCGATCTTGCCGCCGCCGCCGAAATTGGCCGTGACCGTGACCAGCGGGCCATGTCGCCCGGCAGGGTCCGCATACCCGACTTGTCGGCCCGCCCGGATGAGATTGGCCGCCTGTCGGTCGCGATGCGCGGCATGGTGACCGCCCTGTATGACCGGATCGACGCCAACGAACAGTTCGCAGCCGACGTCAGCCATGAAATCAAGAACCCGCTCGCCAGCCTGCGCTCTGCCGTCGGATCCTTACGCATGGTCAAAAAGGAAGAGCACCGCGAAAAGCTTTTGGACGTCATCGAACATGATGTGCGACGACTTGACCGGCTGGTCAGCGACATCTCAAACGCTTCAAGGCTTGATTCCGAACTGGTCAAGGAAGAGGAAGAAGAGTTCAACCTTCTGAAAACTCTGGTCAATCTGACAGAATACCTCGGCCAGCAGGCGCATGAAAAAGGGGTGGAGTTCATCACCGATTTCCCGACCGACCCGATCCGCGTCACCGGGCTTGAGGCGCGTCTGGCGCAGGTCTTTGTCAATCTGATCACCAATGCGGTTTCGTTTTGCGAACCGGGTGACGCCGTCCGGGTTTGGGCACGGCGACGTGACAACCGCGTGCTGGTGGTGGTCGAAGACACTGGCCCCGGCATTCCCGAACAGGCGCTGACCAAGGTGTTCAAACGGTTTTCCTCTGAACGCCCGAACCGCGACTTTGGCAACCATTCCGGTCTGGGTCTGGCGATCTCCAAGCAGATCATCGAGGCGCATGGCGGCGTGATCTGGGCCGAAAACATCCGCCCGACAGAGGCTGACATCACCTCTGACCCGCTGGGTGCGCGCTTTGTCGTCGGCTTGCCGGTGTGACATCACTGACCCTGCATGCCAGTTGTGTGGCATGCCAAGGGCGCGGTCTGCTGATCCTTGGCCCATCAGGTGCTGGCAAATCTGCACTGGCTTTGCACCTGATGGCGCTTGGGGCTGCGTTGGTCTCGGATGACCAAACCGAACTGTGGGCCGAAGGTGACGCCTTGATTGCCCGCGCGCCCCAAACCCTATTCGGCCTGATCGAAGCGCGCGGCATAGGCATCCTGCGTGCCCCTGTCTTGCCACAGGCCGACGTGGTGCTGGTCGTTGACCTTGGCCAGACCGAAACCGACCGCCTGCCGCCCGAACGCCACGTCACACTGCTGGGAAAAAAGCGGCCCCTTGTGCTTGGGTCGCCCTACCCCCATTTTCCGGCCTCTATTCTGTGCTATCTGCAGAATGCGCGCGTCGCGTGACCGACGCCTTATGTTGCGGAAAATGACCGAACCCGTCGAAGTGTTCAGCTTGCACAACCTTGTTCTGGTGACCGGACCTTCCGGCGCCGGACGGTCAACCGCGTTTCACGCGCTGGAGGATCTGGGGTATGAGGTGATCGACAACCTGCCGCTGTCCCTGATTCCCCGCCTGATCGACGGCCCGCCGCTCGACCGCCCGATTGCCCTTGGCCTTGACGTGCGCAACCGCGATTTCAGTGCGGCTGCCGCAATCGAACTGATCGACAGTCTGACCCGCGACCCCCGCGTCATGCTTGAGGTGCTGTATCTGGACTGCGCCCCATCGGTTCTGGTCACCCGCTACAGCCAGACCCGCCGCCGCCATCCCCTCACCGAAGCCGCAACCCCGGCGGAAGGGGTTGAGCGTGAGATTGACCTGCTGGCCCCAATCCGCGTCCGGGCCGACCACCTGATTGACACATCCGACCTGTCGCCGCATGACCTCAAGGCCGAAATCGGCCTGTGGTTCGGCCGCGGCAAAGAGGCCCGGCTGGCGATCTCTGTGCAAAGCTTCAGCTACAAGCGCGGTCTGCCGCGCGGTGTGGACATGGTGTTTGACTGCCGCTTTCTTGCGAATCCCTACTGGGTGCCTGCCTTGCGCGACAAAGACGGCCGCGATGCTGCCGTCTCAGCCCATGTCGAATCTGACCCGAATTTCGCGTCTTTCTTCCAGAAGTTGCAGGAACTCGTCGTCATGCTGCTGCCAGCACAACTGCAAGAGGGCAAGGCGCACCTGGCCATTGGCTTTGGCTGTACCGGCGGGCAACACCGCTCTGTTGCAGTTGCAGAAAAATTGGCCAAAGTGCTTGCGGAAGCGGGCTGGCAGGTGTCAAAACGTCACCGTGAACTGGAGCGGCGGGGAACCTCCCCGACGCCTGACGGAACCAGTGGCGCAACAGGGGTAGGTCGCGGGTGATCGGAGTTGTCATCGTAGCACACGGCGGGCTGGCCAGAGAGTATCTCTTGGCGGTTGAGCATGTTGTCGGCAAGCAGTCCGACATGCAGGCCATCTCGATTGAGGATGACTGTGACCGCGGCCTGAAACAGGCCGAGATTTGCGATGCCGCCGACGCGGTTGACCACGGTGAAGGTGTGGTGGTCGTAACCGACATGTTCGGCGGGTCGCCGTCCAACCTGTCGCTTCTGGCCTGCACGTCCGGGTCAGAGCGGCGCATTGTCTACGGCGCAAATCTGCCGATGCTGATCAAGCTGGCCAAGTGCCGCGCAATGCCGATCAATGAAGCGGTGGCCGCCGCCCTGGACGCCGGGCGCAAGTATATCAACAGCCTTGATCTGGGCGGGGGGGCCTAGTTTCGTGGCGCAAATGTCCCTGCTGATCGTGAATGAAAAGGGCCTGCACGCCCGGGCCTCGGCCAAGTTCGTCGAGGTGGTTGAAGAGTTTGATGCGCAAGCCCAGGTCAGCCGCGACGGCATGTCTGTGTCGGGTGACAGCATCATGGGGCTTTTGATGTTGGCAGCCTCACGCGGAACCACTATTGAGGTTGCAACCAGCGGACCGCAGTCTGATGCGCTTGCGGCGGCGCTGAAAGCTTTGGTGGCTGGTCGTTTTGGCGAAGACCGCTAAGCGGCTTGCAAAGGAAGGCGGCCGGTTCGTGACGCAGACGGAAACCAGAAAGCGCTTGGCCCTCAGATCCGCTGCGCCCAAGACGGGTACGGCCGGTAAGTATGACATGCGCCGCCTGTCCTATGCCGGCACCTTCACCAATCCGCTGAAGGTGCTGACGATCCGGGCCATCGAATGGCTGACCGCCAAGGTCATGCTGTTGCAACTGATCCGCAGCTTTGAAAAGTCAGGCTCACCGGTCGGGGTGACGTTCTGGTCCAAGGCGGTGGCGCATATGGGCATCCGCATTGACACCCCGGCTGACGAAATCGCGCGCATTCCGGCGACCGGTCCGGTTGTGCTGGTTGCCAACCACCCGCACGGTCTGGTTGACGGCATGATCATGGCGGAACTGGTCAGCCGTGTGCGGTCAGATTTTCGCATCCTGACGCGCAGCCTGCTAACTGGCATTCCCGAGATTGAGGAATTCATGATCCCAGTTCCCTTCCCGCACGAGGAAAACTCACGCGAGCTGGGGCTTGAAATGCGCGATCTGACCATGGCCCATCTGGCCGATGGCGGGCTGGTGATCCTGTTTCCAGCCGGTCGTGTTGCCACATCGGACACGTGGTTCGGCCCGGCGGTTGAGGCTGAATGGAACCTGTTCACCCACAAGATGGTCGCGAAATCCGGCGCTGTGATCGTGCCGATCCATTTCACCGGCCAGAACTCACGCGCCTATCAGATCGCCAACAAAGTGGCCGCGACCGTGCGGCAGGGCCTGCTTCTGTATGAGATTCGTCGCGCCCTGTTCAAAGCGCAGCGCCCCTATGTCGGTATGCCGATTCCAGCGACCGAACTCGACAAGTGGAAGGGCAATCCGCGCGGCTTTCTGGCGTGGTTGCGCGAACATACGCTGGCGTTGGGGGAATAGGCGGAACGGGCGACCAACCTATCGAACCGTCGGGCATTTGACGGATAATATGATCTGAAACAAGCCAACCGCCCCGTCAGGCCACCAAAGCCGCCGCCCGGTTCAGATCGACGCTGACCAGTTGGCTGACCCCCTGTTCGGCCATCGTGACGCCAAACAGCCTGTCCATCCGGCTCATCGTGACGGCATGGTGGGTGATGACCAGAAACCGGGTTTCGGTCCGGCGCCGCATCTCGTCCATCAAATCGCAAAAGCGCGTCACGTTGGCGTCGTCCAACGGCGCGTCCACCTCATCCAGCACGCAGATCGGGGCGGGATTGGCCAGAAACACCCCGAAAATCAACGCGAGTGCGGTCAGCGTCTGTTCGCCGCCCGACAGCAGCGACAGTGTCGAAAGCCGCTTGCCCGGCGGTTGGCACATGATTTCAAGCCCGGCCTCCAGCGGATCGTCGCTTTCTACCATGACCAGCCTTGCCTCACCGCCGCCGAACAGATGGGTGAACAGGGTGGCAAAGTTGGCATTCACCTGTTCAAATGCCGTCAAAAGCCGCTCGCGTCCTTCGCGGTTCAGGCCAGCGATTCCGGCGCGTAATTTCTTGATCGCCTCTTCCAGATCAAGCTTTTCGGCAACCAGCGCGTCGTAATCCGCGCCAACCGTCTTGGCATCCTCTTCGGCCCGCAGGTTCACAGCACCCAAAGCCTCGCGCTGGCGTTTCAGGCGGGTGACATCGGCCTCCAGCGCCTCGACGTCCGGCATCCGGTCCGGGTCAAAGCCCAGCGTGTGCAGCACCTGATCCGGGGTGCCGCCCAGATCTTCTGTGATCCGCTCTGCCGCCTGCACCGCTGCCAGACGAGCGGCTTCAAGCAGCACTTCGGCCCGCGCCCGCGCTTCACGCGCCTCGCCCGCCGCCCGCTCTGCCTCGCGTTCGCCGGTCTGTGCAGACCGTAACGCAGTCTCGGCCTCGGCCAACAGATAGCCCGCTTTGCTGCGCCGCGCCTCGGCACCCTCGACCGCATCATTCAGATCGGCGCGCCGCTCGGCAATTTCTTCCGGCAGCGCCACGGCGTCGGCCAACTCGTCCTCCGCCTCCTGACGGCGTTCGGTCAGTTCGGCTGTCCGTTTGGTGGCGGTATCCTGCCGGTGCTTCCAACCGGACAATTCCTTGACCGCCTCTTGCCGCCGCCTGACCCGCGCTTCACCTTCGCGGCGCAGGTCGTCATGGGCGGCGCGGCGTGACATCATCGCGATCCGCGCCCCCTCCACTGCCACGCGCCGGTCTTCGACAACCGCCCGTGTCGCCGCCAGATCGCCCAGTGCCGCAAGCCCCGCCTGCGCCTCGGTCAACCGCGCTGCGGCAAGGGCCGCCTCCTCACCAAATCGTGCGACGCCCGCCAGCGCCTGCTCCAGCCGCCCCTCGGTCATCGACCGCTCCGCCTCAGCACGAGAGGCGGCCCGGTTCGCCTCTGTCAGCCGCCCATCCGCCGCCCGCCGCGCCTCACGTGCCATCTGATCGGCGCGGGACAGGTCGGCCAGCCGCGCCTGCAGCACCTCATGCGCCTGCGCCGCCCCGTCAGCCTTGGCCGCGACGTCTTCCAGATCGCGCTTGACCTGCACCAGCCGGTTCAATTGCCGCAACCGCGCCGCCGCCGCTGACGGCGCATCCTCTGACGCGGCCCGAAACCCGTCCCAGCGCCACAAATCGCCCTCAACGCTGACAATCCGTTGCCCGGGCCGCAGCATGGCCTGCAAACCCGGTCCATCCGCCGCCTGAACCAACCCGATCTGCGACAACCTCCGCGCCAGAACAGCGGGCGCACCGACATGCTGAGCAAGGAGAGAACACCCCGTCGGCAACGCCTGCACCGGGTCAAACGCCTCCAGCCGCACCCAGCCAGACCGGGCCGCACCCTCGACCTCGGCTGCGCGCAGGTCATCGGCAAAGGCGGCACCCAAGGCCGCTTCGAACCCGGGTTCCACCTCCAATTGATCCAGCAATTGCGTGCCGGCCTGCGCCTCGCGTTGCACAAGGCGCGCCAATGCGGCCACCTCGGCGCGCAAGGCCGTGGCCTCGCCTTCAGCCGCTGACCGCACCGCCCGCGCCTCTGCCTCACGGCCTTGGGTTGCGGCCCGTGCTTCTTCGGCTGCCGTCAAGGCGTCTTCCGTCGCCTCGACCAAAGCCACAGCCGCCTCCTGCGCCTCAACCGCCGCTGCCGCAGTGTCGGCTGCCAGATTCAGAACTGCGCGCATCTCATCCACCAAGGTCGCGGCTCGCCTGGCCTCATCCTCCGCCCGCTCCAGCGCCTTGCGGTTGTCGGCCACCAGCCGCTCGCCCGATTGGTGGCGCGCTGACAGGCGGGCCGCATCCTCGGTCGCCTCAGACAGATCGCCCTCGCGCGCACCAAGGTCAAAAGCCGCCGCCCTCGCCAGTTCGGCGGCATCGGCCAACCGGTCGTCGTGCCCGTCGCTGGCGCGCATAAGCTGGTCAACCTCCCATTCCAGCCGCTCGATCATTTCGGCGGCGTCCCGGTTCAGCGCATGCTCCCGCTCGCCGTCGCGCCCCATCTGTAAAATCCGCGCTTTCAGGGTGTCGATGGCCGCAAACGCCCGCGCCTCGTCAGCCGCCAAGGCATCGCGCTGCAGGATCAGGCGCTGCAGGATGGCCCCTGCAATCGCCTCTTCTTCCCGGCGCGGCGGCAAAGCCCCCTCGGCTGCCTCACGCGCCTTGCCCGCTGCCCGCGCCACCAGTTCTGTCTGTGCCGCCCCCGACACCGCCTGCCGCAAGCCAAATTCCGCCGTTGCCCGCGCCACCTCTGCTTCGCGCCAGCGGCGGTACAGCAGCATCCCCTCGGCCCGGCGCAATTCGGTCCCGATCTCGCGGTAGCGCGTCGCCTGCTTGGCCTGCCGGGTCAGCGTTGACAACTGCTGCGCCAGACCTTCAATCACATCATCGACCCGCAGCAGGTTGGTTTCCGCCGCCGACAGCCGCAATTCCGCCTCGTGCCGCCGCTGGTACAGGCCCGAAATCCCCGCCGCCTCTTCCAGAATCATCCTGCGTGCCTTGGGCTTGGCGTTGATCAGCTCGGTGATCTGACCCTGCCGCACCAAAGCGGGTGAATGTGACCCTGTTGACGCATCGGCAAACAGCATCTGCACATCGCGCGCCCGCACCTCTTTGGCGTTCGCCTTATAGGCAGACCCCGCATCCCGCGTGATGCGCCGCACCACCTCAATCGTGTCGGCATCGTTGAACCCCGAGGGGGCCAGCCGGTCGGCATTGTCGATGATCAGGCTGACTTCCGCGAAATGCCGCGCCCCCCGGCCCCCCGATCCGTTGAAGATCACGTCCTCCATCCCGCCGCCGCGCATTGCCGAGGGCCGGTTTTCCCCCATCACCCAGCGCAGCGCCTCCAGCAGGTTCGACTTGCCGCAGCCATTGGGGCCGACAACGCCGGTCAACCCCTCCAGAATCATCAGATCTGTGGGGTCGACAAAGCTTTTGAAACCGTTCAGCCGCAGGCGCGTCAGGCGCATTTGGTCCCCTTTTCGTGATCGCCCATTTTGGCCAACCGCCCCCCCAAGTCAACCCTTCCCCCCTTGACCGCCTGACTTACGCCGCGCAGAGTCTCACCCATGATCCAAGGTCCGACACCCCCGTTTTCCGGCCACTGCCTGTGCGGCGAGGTGCGTTACACCTGCACCGCATCGCCCCTGTGGCAAAGCCTGTGCCACTGCGAAAGCTGCCGTCGGGCCACGTCTTCACCCTTCACCGCATTCTTCGGGGTGGCCGACGGCCAATGGCGCTGGACTGGGCGCACGCCCACCTCCTTCGCCTCAAGTCCCGGCGTGCGGCGCGATTTCTGCCCGCAATGTGGCAGCCAGATGGCCTACCGCGCCGCGCAGTTTCCCGGCGAGATGCACTTTTATGCCGCGTCGCTTGACGACCCCACCGCCTATGCCCCGCAGGAAGAGTCCTTCCTGACCGAGGCGTTGCCGTGGGCCCACCACCGCCCGTGACGGAGCGTGCGGTGACAGACCTGCCCATCACAGCACCGCCTTCCACTCTGCCGCACCGCGCCCATAACCCTTACGACTGGCCCGCCCTTCTGGCCCTGATCACCCGCGCCTTCGCTGGGATGGAGGGGCGAATTGCCCCGCCGTCCTCGCTGCGCCACCTGACGGTGCAAGCCTTGGCCGACAGCGCCACTGCATCCGAAATCTGGGTTCTGGGCGCCCCACCGCAAGCCTGCATGATCCTGACACCAAAGCCGGGCCGCCTGTACCTTGGCAAGCTTGCCGTCGATCCTGTCCTGCAAGGCCGGGGCCATGGCCGCACCCTTGTCGCCCATGCCGAAACCCGCGCCCAGGCGCTTGGCCTGCCGATGCTTGGACTGGAAACCCGGGTCGAGCTGACCGAAAACCACGCCGTCTTCCAACGCCTCGGCTTTGTCGAAACCGTCCGCAAAGCTCACGCAGGGTTCAACCACCCCACCTCAATCACGTTTTCCAAATTCATCCAGGTCTAAATACTCCACAGGGGTGCGGGGGTGTGAAACCCCCGCTCTTGGCAACGGGTGCTGGGGTCTGAAACCCCAGCACCAATCTTCAAGCCGCCGAAACCGCCCGCCCGGTCATCACCTTGACCAGATTGGCGCGGTAGGCTGCCGTTCCGTGCAGATCGCTGATCATATCCTTGGCGCTGACCGTCAGCCCGTCCAACGCACTGGCCGCAAAGTTGGCCGTCAAGGCCGCCTCCGCCTCAGTCCACCGGAACACGCCGTTGTTCGACGCCCCGGTGATCGCCACCCGAACCGAACCGTCTGCCGCTTGCGCCACAAACGCCCCGGTCAGCGCAAAACGGCTGGCCGGTTGGTCGAACTTGGCATAGGCGCTGCGTTTGGGGATCGGGAATTCCACCGCCGTCACGATCTCACCCTCGTCAAGCGCGGTTGAGAACATGCCGGTAAAGTAGTCATCCGCCGCAATCCGCCGCT
>JBBRKS010000037.1:0-29412 GCA_038231775.1 Rhodobacterales bacterium
GGCGGCGAAAGCGGGGCCTGCGCCCCAATCCTCAAAACACGTCATATGCGCGCCGTCATGCCGGGGCCAATCGCGGTGAAAGAACATGTGGCCAAGGTGGCCTGCCATGCCGCGCCGTCCGCGCAAGGGTCGGCCATCTGCGATGATGCCGCCGCCGATGCCGGTCGATATCGTGACATAGACGAAGTCGGAATAGGGGCGCCCTGCCCCGTGGCAAAGTTCGGCGAGCGCACCAGAGATGCCGTCGTTTTCAACCTGTACCGGCAGGCCAAGGCGCTGGGACAGGGCGTCACGCAGGGGGAAATCTTCAAACCCCTTCAGGGTTTGCACAAAAAAGACCCGGCCCGTGACGGTGTCCAGCGGGCCGGGCGCGCACATGCCCGCCCCTGCGACGGTGGTGCCTTGCAGGACTTCGGCGCACAGGGCTGAGATCTGATCCATCACGACCGCCGCACCCTTTGTTGCCTTGGTCCGGGTCACCTGATGTGCGACCACGTGGCCAGAGGGATCGACCAGACCCACCCGGATTTGCGTGCCGCCAAGGTCGATGGCCAAGGCGAGGTCGGTCATTACAGGGCGGCGAGCCAGGCCATCCGCGCCGCAAGATCATCGGCGTTGAAGGCGAGTGAGCCCAGAACCACGGTTTGCGCGCCCTCGCTCCGCATCCTTGGCACGGTATGTTCGCGGATGCCGCCGTCAGCGGCAAGCAGGATGTGGGGCGCGCGGGACGACAGCAGGGCCTTGGCTTCGGCGATGCGCAGATAGGTCGTCTCGTCCGGTTGGACGCCCTTGATGCCGATTTTGGTGGAAACCAGCGTCAGAAGGTCAATCCGGTCAAGCCATTGTTCCGCCTGTTCCACCGGAGTTTCCAGTTGCAGGACAAGGCCCGCTTTCAGGCCCAACGCCTCTATTCGTGCGAAGGCTTGTTCCAGAAGACCGGCATCGGTTTCGCAGTGGATCGAGATCAGGTCGGCCCCGGCCTCGGCGAACTGGTCGATCTGCGACATAAGGACCGCGCCGGTCACCATCAGGTGCACATGCATCGGCTTGGCCGTCGCCTTGCGCAAGTTGGCGATCTGGTCGGGAAAGAACAGCAGCGCTGCGGTGAAATGGCCGTCCGACACGTCGATGTGCAGCATATCGACATGGGGTTCGACCCGGGCGAGATCGGCGCGCAAGGCACCAAGGTCGGCAGACCAGACCGAAAACTCGGCGATCAGGCGGTGTGTCGGCAGGCTTTCCAGCCAGTTTGCGTCAGGTCTTGCCATTCGTCCCCACAAGGATTGGTGGCCCGCTGTGTCATCCGGATCAGCACAAACGGGTTGCCCTGATCCGGGTTGGCGCGGGCCCGGGTTACAGTTTCGCCGCCACCATCGCCTCTAGCTTCAGGGCGTCGATGTTGAAATTGCGGATGCCTTCGGCCAGCTTGTCGGTGGCCATGGCGTCCTCGTTATGCTCCCACCGGAAATCAGCCTCAGAGGTGGGGGCTGGTTTGGCACCGGCGGCACCGGCGGTCAGTTTGCGCGGCAGATCACCCATGTCTTCGCCCAACTTGGCCAACAGATCGGGTGAGATGGTCAGACGATCACAACCGGCCAGCGCCTCGATCTGCCCCGGGTTGCGGAAGCTGGCGCCCATCACCACGGTTTTGATGCCGTGCGATTTGTAATGGTCATAGATGCGGCGCACCGACAGCACGCCCGGGTCTTCGTCGGGGCCAAATGTCTTGCCGGTGGATTTCGTGTACCAGTCGGTGATGCGGCCCACGAAGGGGGAGATCAGAAAGACGCCCGCATCGGCACAGGCCTTGGCTTGCGCCATGGAAAACAGCAGGGTCAGGTTGCACTGAATCCCCTCTGTCTCCAGCACGCGGGCGGCCTGAATCCCCTCCCAAGTTGAGGACAGCTTGATCAGGATGCGGCTTTTGGGGACGCCAAGTGTGGCGTAGGCGGCGATCAGGGCGCGGGCTTTGGCGATCGAGGCGTCTTTGTCAAACGACAGGCGCGCGTCCACTTCTGTGGACACGCGGCCCGGCACGATGGCTGCAAGCTGGGCCCCAAGGCCGACGGTCAGGTCCTGCACGATGGCCGCGACCGGGTCGGGCTGGCCTTTGAGGCGGGCCACGGTTTGGGCGAAGCTGTCCTGCATGGCCGGGGCCTGCATGGCCTTCAGCACAATAGAGGGGTTGGTCGTGCAGTCTTGCGGGGCAAGGCGGCGGACAGCGTCGATATCGCCGGTGTCGGCCACAACGACGGTCATCTTGCGGAGTTGGTCAAGTTTGCTGGTCATGGTGCGGTCCTTTGTCGGAGTTCGCGGGGATGGGCTGTGCCTTGTGTCGCATGACGCGGCCGAAGGGGGAAGGCTGGATGCAGGTGGGCGGGGTTTGGGTGGGCGGTTTCGGTATGGGTCACTTGAGTGTTGGTGATTCAGGGGTGAACGGTTTCGGTTGGGGCCGTGTCAGGGGGGCAGAGGTCGGTGCGGGCAAGTTCGGGGCGGGCCTGTTCGGGGCGGGCCTGTTCGGGGCGGACGAGTTCAAGGCGGGTGGGGTCTTGCAGGTCGGGCAGCGCAAACAGCCGTTCGCGTAAGCTTGCTGCGGCACCGATCGCCGCGCCTTCGGCTCCGAACCGGGCGAGGGTGATGGTGGGCCGGGTGTGGCCTTGCAGCATAAGGGCCGCAAGGTGGCCTTCGACTTTGCCGGCGACCGAAGGATACAGCGCGGATAACGGGCCGCCCAGAACGATTCGGGCGGGGTCCAGCAGGTGGGCGGCGTTGGCAAGACCGGTCGCCAGCGCCTCGGCCCACAGGTCCAAGGCCGCTGTGGTTTGCGGGTCATCGGCTGCGGCGATCAGGGCAGCGACGCCTTCGGCGACGGGCCTGCCGGGGTGCATTGCGGCGGGAAAACCTGCGGCACCTGCCATGTGTTCCAGTTTGCCTGCGCGGCCCCGGACGGCGATGATCATGTGGCCCAGTTCGCCGGCAAAGCCGTTCGCTCCTCCGATCAGTTTGCCGTTGGCCAGATGGGCGGACCCGACACCCTCGGCCAGCAGCACCATCAGCAGGCTGGCGGCGGCGGTCGGGCTTGCGGCCTGTTCGGCACTGGCAAAGGCGAACGCGTCGTTGCAGACCTCGATGGTCCAGTCGATTGGCAGGGCAGCGGTCAGCCCGTGCTGCAGGGGAAAGTTGCGCCAGCCAAGCAGCGGCGCATTGACGACCTGACCCTGACGGCCAACCAGTCCGGGCACGGCGACGCCAAGGCCGCTGATCCGGGCGGGATCGGTTCTGGCGGCAAGGCTTTTGGCAACCGCAATCAGGCGGGCCTGCATGGCAACGGAGTCATGGAAGTTGGGGCCAGTCTGTTCAACCAGCCGTTCGATGACCTGCATGTTCAGGTCCAACAGGACGGCAGAGATGGCACGGGTGTCGATCTCTATCCCGATGAAGGAGGCTCCACCTGGGTTCAGGCGCAGGGCGACGCCGGGGCGACCGATGCGGGCGGGGGTTGGTTCGGGTTGGGTTTCGGGTTCGGGTTCGGGGGTTTCCAGCACCAGACCCGCGGCCGTCAATTCTGCCACCGCATGGCCGATTGTGGCGCGCGTGATGCCCAAGGCGCGGGCCATGTCGGCGCGCGACAGGCTTTGACCGGCTTGCAGAAGACGCAGGCAGCGCAGGGCATTGACTTGGCGCAACAGGCGGGTCGTGGTCATGCGTTTGCCCCAAGGAAGGCGGCGAGTTCGGCCTTGAATTGCGCAATATGGGCGGGTTTGTCGTGGGTTTTGCTGGGCAGGTCGGTCAGGGTCGCGCCGGGGATCAGGGCGGCAAGGCGGATGCCAAATGCGGCAGGGTGGACGTGATCGTGGGGTGTGGTCAGGATCAGGGTCGGCAGGGTCAGGGCCTTGATCTGGTCAGGGGTCACACCGGGGCCATCAAGCGGGATGCGCGACAAAAGGGCAGTCGTGGTGTCCGGGCGCGGCCTTGTGAAAAACGTGACCAGCGAGGCGGCGTTGTCGGGTGAGGCAAGACTAAGATCGCGGTAAATCTGGCCGGACTGGAACAAAGTGCTGCCTGTTTCACCGTGGCGGGAAAGAAGATGGGCCACCTGAACATAGGCTTGCATCGTTTCTGGAGCGGGTTCGCTGACCCAGGCGGGGCGGGCAAGGATCAGGACGTTGACGCGGGCCGGGTGGGTGATGGCCAGCCGCAGGGCGATGGCTGCACCCAGAGAGATGCCGCCCACCGCGATGGTCTGCAGGTTCAGATGGTTCAGCAGCGCCAGCGCGTCTTCGGTGAATTGCGCGATGGACAGGCGGGCCGGGTCGCCAAGGTCAGACCCCTCATGCCCCCGGCACATCAGGGTGATGCGGGTGAAACCGTCAGGAAACACTTCTGCCGGCTGGGCAGACGTCGCCCCAAGGCCGTGCTGCCACAAGACAGCGGGGCCTTGGCCTTGGACGTCATAGGCGAGACGGGTGCCGTCTGGGGTGAGGAAGGTGTTCATGGCAGGCATGGGGCTTGCAGGAGATTTCCCAAGCGGCGGGCGTTGAAGGAGTGGCACACAGGGCGTGCGGTCATCATGGCACCCGACACAGCGCTTGAAGAACTTGTGCGGCGCGGGGGGCGTAAAAGGTGTTGCGCACAGTGCCCGACTTCATGCTGGCACCCGGCACAGGGCTTGCAAGACTTTTGCGGCGCGGGGGGCGTCGGCGGCCTCGAAGCCGTGACCGATCAGGGGGCCGGTGAAGCCCGCCGCGCGCAGGCCTGCGGCAAAGGCGGCAAGGTCGATCACGCCGTCGCCGGGCGGGACGACGCGGCCTGTCGAGTCGTGGTCTTTGGCGTGGGCGAGCAGGATTTTGTCGCCCAGCAGGGCCAGCGCGGTGTCGAGGATGGCTTTCTGAAGGTTGGATTGGTCGGCCGGGATCAGGTTGGCGGCATCCAGAACGATGCCCAGATGCGGGGCTTGCATTTGGTTCAGGATGCGCCGCGCGGCGTGGGCATCGTTGATCACGTTGGCGGGTTCGGGTTCAATGGCAAGGTGCAGGCCGTAATGGGCGGCGCGGTCAAGGGCGTGGGTCAGTTCGGCGGTCAGGTCCGCCCAAGCCTGCGGCGAGGTGTTGTCGGGATGGGCGGCCCACATGTTGGCGGTATCGCGTGACCCGGTGCAAAGGGTGACGATGGGGGCGCCCAGCGCTTGGGCGGCTTGCAGGACAATCTCGAACCGCGGTCGCATGGCGGCTCTGGTTGCGGGGTCAGGATGGGCCATGTTCCAGGTGCCGGACAGGGCGCTGATAGCGATGCCAGCCGCTGCGGCCTGAGCCTTCGCTTGTGCCAGAGTGGTGGGCGAGGTCTCGGGCAAAGAAGGCAGGCCGAGGTTGGACAGGTTGAACTGGACCGCGAGAAAACCGTCGGCCCTGACCGCCGCGAACGTCTCGCGGGCGGTGGTGAGGGGGTAGGTGCGCGAGAAGATGGCGGGGATCATGGTTGGCCTGTGGTGGTGACTGGGGAGACTGGGTGAGAGGTTGTGGCCGGGCGCGAGATTGTGACGATAGCGGGGTTCACACCGGACCTTTCGCAGTTGCCGGATGGGTTGCACTTGCCAGACCTGTCGGACCTGCCAGACCTGTCGGACCCGTCGCACTTGCCAGTAGCACCGGCTGTAAACTCTGGGCGACACGCAGACCGGCTGCTTGGGCAGTCCTCACACCGGACCCGTTGCACTGGCCAGCGTCACCGGCTGGCCGGTTTCGGCAGAGTGCATGACGGCGACCATGGCGCGGACGGATTCAAGGCCGTCGGTGATTGACGCTCCGGTCATGGGGGTGCCTTTCAGGATCACGTCGGCGAAGCTTTCAAGCTGGCGGCGGTAAAAGTGGCCATCGGCCCCAAGGACGCGGTGCGTGGCGGCGTCAGCCTCACGGAAAATATCGACTTCGGCGGCCTTATAGTACCACGGATTCAGGATCTTGGCCGAAATGCTGCCGTTCTGGCCGTAAATCTGAAAGCCCTCGTGCCAGTCCATCCGGACCGACAGGGTCAGGTCAAGGTGACCAAGCGCGCGGTTTTCAAACTCGACGTCGATGAACCACGACATGGCCCCGTATTTCTCGCGGTGGCGGGCGTGAACTTCGGTGATCGGGCCGCACAGATAGCGGGCAAGGTCCAGAAGGTGGCAGCCGTGGGCCAGCATGTTGTAGCGGCGCAGGTTGGCTTTGGGGTTGCCTGCGGGCTTCATCGCGCGGGTGCCGGTGCGCGCCATCGGCTGGATCGCGTCGGTGTTGGTGTAGCGGGCGGTCGAGTCGCAGTACCAGGCTTTCAGCGCCAGAATCTCACCCATTTCGGCGTCAATGAAATCGCGGGCGGACTGGATGCCGAGGTCAAACCGCAGCATGTGGCCGACTTGCAGGATTTTGCCGGCGGCATCGACGACCTTTTGCAGGTCAAGCACCTCTTCCACCGACAGGCCGATCGGCTTTTCGCAGAACACGTGCTTGCCCGCCTGCAGAGCCTTGATCGCGGCAGGCACGTGAAACGCGTCCGAGGTGGCGATCAGCACCGCCTCAACCGTGTCATCGGCCAGCATGGCATCGTAGTCGAGGTAGATACTGGAAGCGTCATAAAAGGCGCCAAAGCGGTTGGCCAACCCCTCATCCGCGTCACACACGGCGCGCAGTTCGGTGTTGCGGCCCTTTTGCACAGACTCCAGATGGCCGAACTGCGAGATCGGGCCGCAGCCGAGGATCCCTATGCCCAGCAGGCGGTCTTCCTTCTTGATCGGCATTGGGTCCTCCGGTTTGCGTAGTTTGTTTACGATACATACTAAGTTGGGTCAAGCGGATTGGCGGGACTTGACCGGGTTTGCCCGCTTGAACTGCCGCAGGTGAGGCTGCATGGTTCGCCCCATCGCTGCGGTTCACTTGGGATGGATGTTTGTGACGCTGACCTGTTTTACGGCTTATGATGTGCGGGGGCGGCTGGGTGTTGATCTGGACGCCGGAATTGCCTTTCGCATCGGGCGTGGCTTTGCGCGGGCGTTGGGTGCGCAAACTGTCGTCGTCGGGCGCGATTGCCGGACGTCGTCGGCAGAGTTGGCAGAGGCGGTGATTGCCGCCCTTATGGCCGAGGGGGTTGGCGTGCTGGATCTGGGTCTGGCGGGCACCGAAGAGATGTACCACGCCACCAGCTTTTTCGGTGCGGATGGCGGGATCACGGTCACCGCCTCACACAATCCGATGGATTACAACGGGTTGAAGATGGTTGGCAAAGGGTCGGCTCCGTTGAACCCGGCAACCGGGTTTGCGGCGGTCAAGTCCTTGGCCGAGGCGGATGGGTTTGGCGCAGAGAAATCAGGTGGGACGCGGGCCGATGTGTCCGTCGCGGCACGCGCGGCCTATGTGCAAACGGTGCTGGCGTTTGTGGACGTGGCGGCGTTGCGTCCGCTGACCGTGCTGGTCAATGCTGGCAATGGCGCTGCGGGTCCGACGTTTGACGCTTTGGCCGCAGGATTGCAGGCAAAGGGGTCGCCACTGCAGTTTGTGCGGAGGCACCATGACCCCGATGGCAGCTTTCCCAACGGCATCCCCAACCCGTTGCTGGTGCAAAACCGCCCGCAGACGGCTGCGGCTGTGCTGGCGAATGGCGCGGATATCGGAGTGGCGTGGGACGGCGACTTTGACCGCTGCTTTTTCTTTGACCACACAGGCGCGTTCGTTGACGGCGAATATATCGTGGGTCTGTTGGCCGAGGTGTTTTTGGCCAAAGAGCCGGGGGCGCGGATTGTCCACGACCCGAGGGTTGTCTGGAACACCCAGGATATCGTGGCGAATGCTGGCGGTGTCGCGGTACAGGCGCCGACCGGGCATGCCTTTATCAAGCAGGCGATGCGCGACACCGGGGCGGTCTATGGTGGCGAAATGTCGGCGCACCACTACTTTCGCGACTTTGTGTTTTGCGATTCGGGGATGATTCCGTTTTTGGTGATCTGTGAACTGGTCAGCCGGAAGGGGCCGCTGGCCGACCTTGTCGCCGGGCGCAAAGCGGCGTTTCCCTCGTCAGGTGAAATCAACTTCCGGCTGTCAGACCCGGCCTCTGCGATTGCCCGGGTGCGCGCCCGCTTTGAACCCTTGGCGGAAACGGTGGATCAGACCGACGGGCTAAGCCTGACCTTTGGCGACTGGCGGCTGAACTTGCGGTCGTCCAACACCGAGCCGTTGGTTCGGCTGAACCTTGAAAGCCGGGGCAATGCCGGGCTTTTGGCAGAAAAGGTGGCGCTGATCTCTGCCCTTTTGCGGGGATAACTGGTGCCTGCGGTCGGACTTGAACCGGCACGACCGTTCGGCCTGAAGATTTTAAGTATTCCAGTTTGAGTATTGTCATGCCTTACTCAACCATGCGTCATGGTGCCAAGACATTGTTTTGAAGAACATAATCCCTTAATGGCATCGTGATGGAGGTGGGCTTTGGGTCTTTCTGGCGAACGTTCATGGTCGGCGGCGCGAGATGCGCGTGGGAGGCATTGCTGACGTTTCCCTGAAGGACGCCCGCGCTGCGGCAGCTAAATACCGCGTTCAAGTTGCCCATGAAGTTGGCTCGATCAAGCAACGCGAGAAGGATCGGCGCGAGGCGATCCGCACCCGCGCCGACGCGCCGGGATGGAAAGTGTCCCTAATTCCCGCGCCGATGGGGGGCGACTGGTGCGACGTTCTGATGATGCAAAGGGTCCGTGGATGCCTGCTGACCTGATGCCGGAAGATGAACGTTTTGCGCCCGATAGCGCCTATGCCGATGTGCGATGTGACGGAAAACAGGGGTTTGAACGCACGTCATCTTTCGCCGTGGCGCAGGTTGGCCGGTCACTGGCCCTTCCGATGGCCGTCTTGAAAACAGCCGAAGGTGCAGGTCCGTAGCGATTCAAAGCGACAGTGGAAACTGGATGAACTTCTTTGCCGTCTGACAGATGAGCTTAGGGCTCCTTTTGCATGGCCAAGGAGGTTGCGCTGGGTCATGCGCCAAGGTTGTCTGGCCCGCTGCACCGCCACAACTTAGTTTGCTCTGGTTGCTGAGTGGGTTGGGCGGTCACCGTGCTGCGCGAAAATATGACTGTGAAAGTGGCGTAAAAGTACAAAAACCATCCCTCCGCGTCCGGTTCACAAATTTGTAAACCTGCCGCTGACCCACCCGGCGTCATGGGGCGACCATCTTCAGGATGGGCAATTGCACCCTGCCCCGTCGCGCCCGGTCTAAATCCGGCAAGATTTTCGGGTATTTCGACACACAAATCCGCCAGTTCGGGCGACGCGCAAATGCGCGTGTTTTCAAGGGCACGACCTGAAAAAACTCAACCGCGCCAGAGGCCTGCAAAAATCGGCACGTTTTTGAACGGAACCGAACCGTTCATACGTACGTTCTTTAGTTTGCAACTTGCGCGCCCCACCGACAGTTGCTTGTCCATTTCTGTGTGGCAAAGGAAGCCTGATGTTGTCTACCGTAAGCCTGCTTTCCGTTGCGACCGCCGTTCCACCCTATGTCATCAACCAGCGCGACGCCGCCTCTGTTGCGCATGATACGTTTTCCGCCCGGATCGACGATTTCGAACGGCTGGTGAAGGTTTTTGAAAGCTCTGGCATTCTGCGCCGTCATCTGGTGCAGCCGCTGGACTGGTATCTGAAACCACTGGGCTGGTCAGAGCGGAATGCGGTGTATCTGGCAGGCGCGTGCGATCTGTTCGTCGATGCCGCGACCAAAGCGCTGGACGAGGCTGGCAAATGTGCGGCCGACGTGGATACCATCGTCACCGTGTCGTCTACCGGGGTAGCAACGCCGAGCATCGACGCCATGGTGTCCGAACGCATGGGGTTTCGGTCCGATATCGAACGTGTGCCGGTGTTTGGACTGGGCTGCGCCGGGGGTGTCAGCGGCATGGCCCTTGGCGCGCGGCTTGCCCAATCGCGGCCCGGCAGTTGCGTGCTGGTTGTGGCGGTCGAACTGTGTTCCGTCGCCTTCCGCATGGACAAGGTGACCAAGGAAAACATTGTCGCAACCGCGCTCTTTGCGGATGGGGCAGCGGCTTGTGTCCTGCAGTCCGGGGTCAAAGGCATCGCCTCGGTTGAAATGTCAGGTCAGCACACCTGGCCCGGTACGTTGGACATCATGGGGTGGAGCGTGGATGACACCGGGCTGGGCGTGATCTTTGACCGCGCCATCCCGCCCTTTGCCGAAGCCAATATTGCCCCCGTGGTTCACCAGATTCTGGCGCGCGGCGGGCTGGTGCCGGCCGATGTGGACAGGTTCACCTGCCACCCCGGCGGCATGAAGGTGATCTCGGCGCTGGAGCGGGCTTTGTCGTTGCAGCAGGGTGCCTTGGACCATGAACGGCATGTGTTGGCCGACTGTGGCAACATGTCCGCGCCGACCGCCCTGTTCGTGTTGAAACGGCAGATGGAGGCGGGCTTGCCTGCGCGCACGCTGCTGACCGCCTTGGGTCCCGGGTTCACCGCAAGCTGCGTATCCCTGAAGGCCGCAGCATGACGCCCGCCGGTCTTTTGCTTGGGTTTGTGACCCTAAGCCGGTTGGCAGAACTGGTCGTTGCGCGTCGCAATACTGCGGGTTTGCTGGCGCGGGGCGGTATCGAGGTCGCACCCGGACACTATCCGCTGATCGTGGTCATGCATGCGGCTTGGCTGGCGACCTTGTGGTGGCTGGGCACGGACCAGCCTGTGCAACTTTTCTGGCTTGCGGCCTTTGCGCTGCTGCAAGCCGGCCGCGTCTGGGTCTTGGGTACTTTGGGCAAACGCTGGACGACACGCATCATCACCGTGCCCGGCGAAACCCTTGTGACAGGCGGTCCGTTCCGCTACCTGCGCCACCCCAATTACGCCGTGGTGATCGGCGAGATTGCCGTTCTGCCACTGGCGCTTGGTCTGCCATGGGTGGCACTGGTGTTTTCCGTCCTGAACGCCGTCGTGCTGACCATCCGTATCCGCGCCGAAAATGACGGTCTTTCAAAGGCTGCGCGCTATGCCAGCGTCTGACACCGCAACGTCTCAGCCTTCTAACCTGCGCATCTGGGCAGGATTTCTGGCCATGTGCATCGGCATGTTCATGGCGATTCTGGATGTGCAGATCGTCGCCACCTCTTTGCCCAACATTCAGGCCGCCTTGGGCATCGCCCCGGATCAGATGAGCTGGGTTCAGACGGCCTATCTGATCGCCGAAGTGATCGCCATTCCGCTGACCGGGTTGCTGATGCGCATCCTGACCATGCGCTGGCTGTTTGTCGTCGCACTGGCCGTGTTCACACTCGCCTCTGTCGGATGTGCGGCGTCGGGCAGTTTTCCCGCCCTGATCGCGTGGCGCGTGCTGCAAGGCTTTGCCGGGGGCACCTTGATCCCTGCGGTCTTTTCTGCCGTTTTCCTGCTGTTTCCGCTGAAACGTCAGGGGTTGGCCACAACGCTTGCGGGGGTATTGGCCGTTCTTGCGCCAACAGTCGGGCCGGTGATCGGCGGCTGGATCACGCAAACTTATTCGTGGCACTGGCTTTTCTTGATCAACGTTCTGCCGGGGATTTGTGCTGCAAGTGCTGCAGCCGCCTTGTTGCCGAAAGAGCGTGTTGGGCTGGCGCTGGTCCGGATGATCGACTGGGTGTCGCTGGCGCTGATGGCGCTGGCGCTGGGTTCACTTGAAGTTGCGCTGAAAGAGGCCCCTCACCGAGGATGGCTATCGGGGCTGGTCATTGGCCTGGTGGCACTGTCCGCCGTCTGTGCCGTAACCTTTGTGCAGCGCAGCCTGAACCGTGACCGTCCCGTGGTCGATCTGCGCAACTTTGCCGATCGCAGCTTTGCCATCGGCTGCATCCTCAGCTTTGTGCTGGGCATCGGGCTGTTCGGGTCGGTGTATCTGATGCCAGTCTTCCTTGCCTTCGTACGGGGCCACAACGCGCTGGAAATCGGCACGATCATGCTGGTGACCGGGGTGGCGCAATTGGCAATGGCACCTGTCGCCGTGGCGCTGGAGCAGCGCACTGATGCGCGCATCCTTACCGCATTCGGCTTTGGCCTATTTGCGTTGGGGTTGGGGTTAAGCGCGTATCAGACCCCGCAGACCGACTTTGACGGCATGCTGTGGCCGCAGATCCTGCGCGGGCTGGCCATCATGTTCTGCCTGCTGCCGCCAACCCGGCTGGCTTTGGGGCATCTGGCCCCAGACCGTGTGCCGGACGCCAGCGGTCTGTTCAACCTGATGCGCAATCTGGGAGGCGCGATCGGTCTGGCCCTGATTGACACCGTGATCTACACGCGCGCGCCCATCCACGGCGCCGATCTGCTGGCAAAGCTGCAAACGGGGGATATTGCGACGGCCACGTTCATCGGGATTCCGCCTGCCATGATCTCTGCCTTGCCGCCGGGGCCGCTGGACGCCACCACGATGGGGCTGCTGCAGCCCTTGCTTGAAAAAGCCGGGCTGACGGCCGCAATCAATGACGCGTGGCTGCTGATCTGTGTGCTGACGATTGCGGCCTTGTTTTGCGTGCCGTTTGCGCGCGTGACTGCACCAACCCGGCCTGAATAGCGACACCTGCGGAGTTCTGGCTATGGTTGGGCGGACCGTCAGCGCGTGATTAAGGTAAAATCGCGATGCTTGGGTTGGTGAGAGAACGCCAAACACCATCGCGACAACGCTATAGTTCATTTATCATGCGACGCTTCGCAACACGTTGAGGGGCTAATATCCGCCCCTAGACTTCTGCGATCCGGTCGCGCAGCCATTTGTGGGCGGGGTCGGCGTGGCTGCGGTCGTGCCAGATCAGGCGATAGTCAAAGCTGTGCACCGGAATGGGCAGGGCAAAGCGGTGCAGTCCGCCATGGGCCGCAAGGGCCACAGCCCCGCGCGACGGCAGGGTCAGGATCAGGTCGCTGCTGGCAATCACGCTGGCGGCGGTTGCGAAATAGGGAATCCACAGGCTGATCTTGCGGCTAAGGCCGCGTTCGGCCAGCGCATCATCCACCACGCCGGTGCGGCCACCTAGAATGCTGATCAGGCCATGGGGGTGGGCCAGAAAATCCTTCAGCCCGATGTCGGTTTTTCCGGCGAGCGGATGCGCAGGGCCAACGACGCAGGAATACCCCTCGGTGAACAGTGTCCGCGCGCGCAGCGGCAGAGGCACTACATCGTCGCCGTACAGCGCAAGGTCGGACCGGCCCTCGGCGATGTGACGAAAGATGTCGGTGGAAAACGGCAGCACCTCTAGTCCGATACCCGGGGCAAGGCGGGCCAGCCGCTGCATCAGACCCGGCAGAATGGCCAGCGCGCCGTAATCGGTGGTGGACAGGCGGAACACCCGCTGTGCCAGTGCCGGGTCAAAGACTGGCGGGGCCAAAAACCCCTCAATCCCGGTCAAAACCTCTGTCAATTGTTCACGCAGGGCCAGGGCGCGGTCGGTCAGCACCATGCCGCCGGGGGCGCGGACCAGCAGCGGGTCGCCCAAAGCCCGCCGCAGCCGGGCCAGAACCCGGCTGACGCCCGGCTGGCTTTTGTTCAGCCGCTCTGCCGTGCGGGTGGTGTTGCGGGTTTCATACAGCGACCGCAAGACGCGCAGATCGTCAAGTTCTAGACCGTGGTAATTCAATTCTGGCATGATGGCTATGCAATCCATTTATTTCCAGCATCACGCCGGATGCTGCACTCTGCAAGGGCATTCCAACCAAAAAGGCGCATCATGATCCTGCAATTCCTTCGCACTGGCGCGTTTGCGCTGGCAACGCTTGTGGCGCTCGCCGCACCTTCGCTGGCCCAGACCGCCAACACCGAAACGGTGAAGAACTTTTACGCGGCCTTCAGCCAGAACCAGCCTGACCTGCTGGACAAGGTGTTGGCCAAGGACTGGGAGGATGTTCCGCCAAATCCGGGCCAGGAGCCTGGGCGCGATGCATTCAAGCCGTTCATCGCGGGCTTTCACACGATGTTTTCCGATCTGACCATCGTGAACGATCAGATCATCGACGCAGGCGATTTTGTGATCGTACGCTCCACCATATCTGGCACGCAGGCGGCACCTTTTGCCGGCTTTGCCTCGAAAGGACGGCCATTCAAGGTGATGGCGGTCGATATCCATCAGTTTCAGGACGGGATGGTGGTCAAGACCTGGCATGTCGAGGACTGGTTGGGCGGCCTGTTCCAGATGGGCGCGTTTGAGTGACAGGTGCGGCGGGGCGTTGATCCAGCGCCCCGCGCCATTGCAATCAGTGAGGTGGCTATGACCGATACCAAACTCCCGCCACTCGCCGGCGGCCACGGCGACGCCGTCCTGCCGACCCAAGACTGGGATGCCGACCAGCAGATCAAGGCCGGAGCCTATACCGTGTCGCGCGTCAGCTTCATCAGCGAAGGTGAAACCCTTATCGGCAACCTGTTCCGGCCTTCCGGAACAGATGCGCGGGCGGCGGTTGTCATCCTTGGCCCGGTTGCCACGGTCAAGGAACAGGCACCCATGCAATATGCCACGCGGTTGGCGCGGGCCGGGCTGGCGACGCTGGTTTTTGACCCGCGCGGCACCGGCGAAAGCGAAGGCAGCCCGCGCCGCTGGGAAAGTGGCGCGCGCAAGGTCGGCGATCTGCGCGCTGCGCTGGCCTATCTTGCGACAGTGCCCGGCATAGATCCTGCGCGCCTGCATCTGCTGGGGGTGTGCCAAGGGGCCAACTGGGCGGTTGCGGCGGCTCTTGACGACGCGTCGGTGCAAAGGCTGGCGCTGGTCGCAGGCCACTACCTGACGCCAGAGGTTTGCGCGATGTACTACGGCAGTGCGGACGCTGTGGCCGCCCGCGTGGCACGGGGGCAGGATGCCGCCCGCGCCTTTGCCAGCGAAGGCGCCGTCAGTTACGTTCCGATCGTCAATGACAGCGCGGCCGAGTCCAATCCCGACGTCATTTTGAACTTTGACGCGGCGCGGATCTATTACCGCCCCTGGGCTGACCGGAATCTGTTCCTGGCCCATCGCGGCCAGTGGGAAAACCGCATCGCCACGATGAGCGAGGCAGAGCTTTGGACCACCCGCACCGATCTGGCCATGGCACAGTTGACCACCCCCACCCTGATGATCCACGCCGACCGCGCCGCCAGCGGCCCAAAGGTGCCCCGCGTGCTGTTCGACGCGATACCAGCCGCCCGCAAGGACCTGATCTGGCTGGGCGCGCAGACGCAATTCCAGTTTTACGAAGACCCGATCACGATTGACGCCGTTGCCCACCGTCTTGCGGCATTTTATCTGGAGCGTGCATGACAATCGACCCCGTTGCCGCCCTTCAGACGTCCACGCGCCGCCATTATCGAATGACCGATTCTGACGGCTAAACGTTCGAGGATTGATACCGGCAGCCGCGTTTCCTGTCGGTTGGCAACATATTCCATGCCAGCAACCTGGTCCTATTGGCTGCTTTCGCCGACGGCATAGGTCAGTGACACTGCGAACAGCCCCTTTGACGCCGCCGTGTCCTGATATTGCAGGTCAATACTGACGCGGTCGTTGACGGCATAGCGCGCGCCGCCGTCCCAAAACACCGACGACATGGGGTCTGGACGACCGACATCAGCATAAACGCTCCACCCCATAGGCAAATCATAGGAGGCGCCCACAGTCTCACCCAAGCCCTTTTCCGCCAGATCATAGGACAGTTCCCCCGACACGGACAGCTGGTCCGTCAGGGCGTAGTCCAGCGCGCCAGTCAACTCGGCAGAGCGGCCATGGGTCTTGTTGAACAGATGCTGGGTGTACCCCAGATCGTAACTTAGCGCTTCGGAAAGATCACCTCGGTAGCCAGTGCTCAGGTCCAGCGCAAAGCGGTTGCCATCGGCATCATTGATGTTGGATGCCCACACCCCACCGTAGATGCCGTTCTTGCTGACCTCGAAATATGGCTGAAGCGCGGGCTTACCGCCGGACTCTGATATGCCGTCGGAAAGGTAGTTCGAGGTCGCGGTAATCCCGTAAGAAAAGGCCAAGTCCTGTGCGGCGGCAACCGTCGGCAGGCTGACAAAGACGGCAAGGACGCATCGCTTTGGGGTGAAGATCATGGTGTTCCTCTGGGGCAGGCCGCTCATCGCGGCATATCAACCATAGGCTTTGGAAACTTACATCATTCTTGCTGCCAGATCAATTAATTGTAATGTAGATCAATAACTTAAGATCATAGCGTTTGGAAAAATAAGTCGAGCCGGGCGGGTCTTGAAACCCTCCCGGCTCGGCGGAAGACGTCTGATGCACCGTGTTTGGGGGCAGTGTCAGACGTCCACCGCCTGTTCTTCACCATCGTGGGTGAAGGACATGTAGGCGACGATCAGGACGATCGCACCCAGGAACACAGCACTGGTGATGATGGTCCCAAGGCCGAAGCCGCCGAACTTGTGGTCTTGTGACAGCAGGTCGCCGAACGACGCTCCCAAGGGGCGGGTCAAGATGTAGACCAGCCAGAAGCCAAGGATCGCATCAAGGCCCAGGAAAAAGTAGCCGATCGACAGTGAAGCGATGATCATGCCGAACAGAATGCCGGTGCTAAGATAGCCCAGCCCGAACTTTTCGGCCACCAGATCGCCGGCGGCGGTGCCCAAGGCGAAAGTGAACAGGATCGCCAGCCAATACCATGCCTCGCGCCGCGTGGTGCGGATCGAGTGGATCGAAAGGGTCTGTTCAGCCCCGTACCACAACAGGAACGTCGCGGCCAAAGCGATGGTAAAACCGATTGCGGTGGCCAGCAACGGCACGCCGAAGTTGTCGACCAGATTGTCGGTGACCAAAGTGCCCACGACCGAGATCAGGACAACGGACAGCCAATAGCTCCACGGCACATACCGCTTTTGGCGGAATTGCAGCACAAGGGCGACGATCAGAACCGCCGTCATAATCAGCGAGGTGTTGGTCAGACCGATGCCAAGGTTGACGTTCAGATAGTCGGCGGCGGTTTCGCCCATCGTCACCGCCATCAGCTTGATCAGCCAAAAGTCGAAGGTGACCTTTGGCACGCGGTTCAGCGCAGAGGGCTGGTCACGGGCCAGGTCGGGAAAGGAGGTCGTTGCCATTTGCGTGCCCTATTTGCCGGTGGAATCGGTCAGCGCAGTCAGCAGTGCGGCCAAGGCGGGGGTGACTGTCTCGGCAGTGGGCTTGCCGTGGCGCAAAGACTTCAATGCCGCATCAGAGGCTGCATCGACCGTGTCCCACGCGTCAGGGTTCAGGGGCTGCATTGTATCCTGAGCGTCGTCCCATGCCGTTTCAAAATCGGTGATGCGCACCGCAGCCTTGGCGAAATCCCCAGTCGCGGCGATTGTCTGAACGTCGGTCACGATGGCGATCATCGGCGACAGATCGCCCAGCGACGCCGCAGCTTGGGCCGCCCCGGCAAACGAGAGTTGAAAGGTGGTCAACGCCCCGACGGGGGCCAGCATAAGTGCGGTGGCCAGCAGGAATTTTTTCATTGGGATCTCCATTGCGCTTGGGACTTTTTGGGCACGCCAAGACTTGGGTTTTGTTAGGATGCGGCAGGATGCCGGTGTCTGACGGAACGACTTTGACAGCGCGGGCCGGGCGTTATTTGCCTGTCGGGTTGTTCAATGCTGCGAGCAGGACATCCAGCGCCGGGTTCACGGTATCGGCGGTGGGGGTTCCCTTGCGCAGGGATTTCAGCGCATGGTCAGAGGCTTGGTCGATGTTGCCCCATGCCGTGGGGTTCAGCGGACGCATTCCGGGTTCAGCCGCATCCCATGCGGTTTCCCACTCGGTTATTCGGGTGGACGCGGCCGCAAAATCACCCGTCGCGGCGACTTTTTGCACGTCAGCGACAATGGCAATCATCGGCGACAGGTCTCCCAAAGAGGCCGTCGCCTGCGCTGACCCCACAAATGTGATTTGAAACGCCGTGAATGCGCCGACGGGGGCAAGGATCAGGGCGGTGGCCAGCAGGATTTGTTTCATGGTTGCTCCGGTATGGCTCGGGCTCTGGTGGCCCGTGAACGTATCGTTTGATAGAAGCACAGGCATACGGCAATCTGTCAGCACCCTTACAAATATGTATACTGGCGGTCAGGTTGCTGGCGGATCGCTCTGCCATAAGTGGTTCACCGACCAAAGGAGAGCCGGACATGCGCCTGTTGCTGATCGAGGATGATACTGCCGTGGCCGCCTATGTGGCGCGTGGCCTGACAGAGCAGGGGCATATCTGTGATGTTATGACGGATGGCACGGACGGGTTGTTTCAGGCCACGCGGGAAAGTTATGATGTGCTGGTGGTGGACAG
Source organism: Rhodobacterales bacterium (assembly GCA_038231775.1). Lineage (GTDB taxonomy): Bacteria > Pseudomonadota > Alphaproteobacteria > Rhodobacterales > Rhodobacteraceae > Stagnihabitans. The sequence goes on from JBBRKS010000037.1 coordinate 18,270, forward strand.
GATGCTGCCGGGCTTGGACGGGCTGTCGCTGGTCCGGGCGTTGCGCGCCTCTGGTGGTCGGGCACCTGTCTTGTTTCTGACAGCGCTCGGTGGGATTGACGACCGGGTCGAGGGGTTGGAGGCGGGCGCCGATGATTATCTGACCAAGCCCTTTGCCTTCGCCGAACTGATGGCACGGGTGAACGCACTCGCCCGCCGTCCGCCGGTGCAAGACGTGCAGACCGTCCTGCGTGTCGGTGACCTGGAACTTGATATGCTGCGCCGTCAGGCCCGGCGCGGCGGTCAGGCGATTGACCTTTTGCCCAAGGAATTCACCTTGCTGGAGGTGCTGATGCGCAACGCGGGCCGTATCGTGACCCGCACCATGCTGTTGGAGCGAGTGTGGGATTTCCATTTCGACCCCAAGACTTCGGTGGTGGAAACCCATATCTCTCGTCTGCGGGCCAAGATCGACAAACCGTTCGAGGTGGCGCTTCTGCAAACCGTCAAGAACTCTGGATACATGCTGCATGCTCCTCGCTGATCTGACGCGCCGCACAGCGGTCAGGCTTGCGCTTGGCGTCACCTTGTTTGTACTGACAGCGCTTATTCTGTCCAGCGCCATTGGCTACTCGCTGCTGCGAGGCCAACTCATCGCCCGGCAGGATGCCCGCATCACCGAAATTTTCACCGCCCTGCAGTCCACGGCGCAGTTCGGCGATCAGGCCGATTTGGTCGAGGCGGCAACCACCCGGATTGCCGCAAGCATTGACCTTTCCACGGTTTACCTGCTGCGAGGGCCAACGGGTGCAGTTCTGGCCGCGAACATCCCCGATATCTGGTACAAACCCGGCTGGTCCCGGGTCGAGGCCCCAATCCTTGGGATTTCGGATGACACCCCATACCGGGTCTTTACCGGCACGTCGGGTGGCTTTTCCATCGTGGTGGGGATGACCTATTCTGATCTGGACGATCTGGCTGACATCAGCTTTGCCGCGTTCGGCTGGTCGGCGCTTGGCGTGCTGCTGGTCGCAATAGGCGCTGGCGCGTTCATTGCGATCCGGGTTCAGGCCCGCATCAGCGAAGTTGAAGCCACCCTGCATGCCGTTGGTCATGGCGATCTGACAGCCCGGCTGACGGTCTCGCGCCGGGGCAGCGATCTGGACCAGATTTCACTGGCGATCAATCAGGCACTGGCCCGGCTGGAGAGTCTGGTCGAGGCGGTGCGCCAAGTCAGCGCCGACATCGCCCACGACCTGCGCACCCCGCTCAACCGTCTGCGAATCCGCATAGAGGCGGCGGTGGAGGCCAACATTCAGGGCACCTCGCCCGCCAGCGATCTTGCCGAAGCCCTTGCGCAAAGCGATGCGATTGACCAGACCTTCTCTGCCCTGCTTCGCATCGCCCAGATTGAGGCGGGCGGCGCCCGGGCCAATTTTCACCCCCTCGACCTGTCTGATCTGATCAGAACGCTGGCCGAAGTCTATGCCGATGTCGCCGAAGATTCAGGAATGACGCTGCTGTGCGATGCCAGCGTCCCGGCCATGGTCAACGGAGACAAGCATCTGCTGACCCAGATGTTCGCAAACCTGATCGAAAACGCCATCCGGCATTGCCAGTTGGGCACCACGATCACATGCGAGGTTCGGGCAGCGGACAATCAGCTGGTCGCGTCGATTGCAGACACTGGCCCGGGCATCCCCGAAGCCGAACGTGACAACGTGCTGCGCAGACTGTACCGGCTGGAAAAAAGCCGGACCACAGAAGGCTCGGGCCTTGGCCTCGCCTTGGTGAAAGCCGTGGCAGAGGCCCATGACGCGACGCTTGCACTTATGGACGCTGGCCCCGGTCTTCGGGTCAGCTTGCAGTTTGCCACGCTGCCTAGAGCGTAGTCGAGCCGCAGCGTTTGCAGCGAACTAACGCTGGGTTTGATCGAATAAGTGTAAAACTACCCTGCTGCCAAGGGTTTTGGCCGCCTGCAGGTTTGGCAAAGGCGCGCAAAAGGCCAACATGACCCGCTTTGGTCAATCGGTTGGCAGAGCTACGAAGTTAGGCAACGACCAATGATCACGGATTTCGACACCGAAGATGCCTGAACCCGCTGGGGTCTTAACGCAACTTTGGTAGCCCCGGAATGGACCTTTTTGGTGCGGCGGCACAGGTCAAGGGCTGCCCAAGCCTTACAGAATTGTATGTCGCAGGCAATGTCGCCGCCATACCCGGGGCGTATCCCGAGGGTGCCAATGTACCCAAAAGGAACCCTCATGCCTCGTTCTTCACGCCATCCGGCCAGCCGCTCTGTCACGGTGATCTTTCTTGGACTAGCCGCGGCCATCTGCCCTGTCATCGCCTGCACGGCTGCAATTGCCGAAACGGCGGTCGCCCCCGAAAAGAACCCCCCCGGTGACATTCCCGACACGCAGGCTTTTGTGACCTACCAGGGCTCAGGCTACACATTAAAGGTGCCCGAGGGGTGGGCGCGCACGGATGCCGGCACAAACGTCAGTTTTGCCAGCAAGCTGGATGGCCTGTCGGTGACGCTGACGGATCTTGCGACCGCGCCAAGCCTTGATTGGGCAAAGCAGACGTATGTGCCTCAGATGGTGGCCAAGGGACGTGCCGTTGAAGTCACCAAGATCAATGTCGACAAACGTCTTGCCGGGGACACGATCAAAATCGCCTACACGCTGAACTCTGACCCCAACCCGGTGACCAACAAGCAAATCCGGCTGGAAGCAAACCGCTATCTGTTCTTCAAGGCCGGAAAGCTGGCAGAGCTGGACCTGTACGCGCCCTTGGGGGCTGACAATGTGGACCAATGGCAGTTGATGTCGCAGTCTTTCGCGTGGCGCTAGGATGATCCTGCAAGCCACCGACCTTTACCGCTTTTTCCACACCGACGACGCAGAAACCGTAGCACTTCGCGGCGTCAGCCTGACGCTGCGGCCAGGTGAGATCGTCGCGGTGATGGGGCCATCGGGCAGCGGCAAATCCACGCTGCTGAACTGTCTGAGCGGTCTGGATGACCCCGATGCCGGGATGGTCATTCTGGGCGAGACCCGCCTGTCGCGCAGACCAGAGGCGGTGCGGGCGGCGCTGCGGGCGCGGTGGCTTGGCATCCTGATGCAATCGGGCAACCTGTTTTTGCACCTTTCGGTGCGCGACAACATCTGTCTGCAACTGCAACTCGCAGGGCTGCCGGATCAGGGCCAGCCGGATATTTTGCTGGAAAGCCTTGGCCTGTCGCACCGCAGTAACGCCAATGCCGCACACTTGTCGGGGGGTGAAACGGCACGGGCCGGGCTGGCTGTGGCCTTGGCGTGCAACCCGCCATTCCTGATCGCCGACGAGCCAACCGCAGAGGTCGATGCCGCAACCGAACACCGGTTGCTGGACCAGTTCGAGGCGCGGCGGGCTGCAGGTCAGGCCACGCTGATCGCCACCCACAGTGAAGCACTGGCCCGCCGGGCCGACCGTATCCTGCGTCTGAAAGACGGAGCGTTGAGCCATGACTGATCGCCTTGTACAAACGCGCGCGCTGTCAAAGACCTATGCGACGGCGGACGGGACCGTATCCGTTCTGTCGGGTGTGGAATGCCATATCGACGCGGGCGACCGTGTGGCGCTGATTGGCCCGTCTGGCAGCGGCAAATCCACGCTTTTGCATATTCTCGCCGGGTTGGTCGAACCCTCGCAGGGGCAGGTTGAGTGGCCAGCACTGGGGCCCCGCGACGAGTTGATGCCGCGTTGGGTGCAGACTGTGTTTCAGGCGCAAAGCCTGTTTGCCGCGCTGAACGTGCGTGACAACATCGCGTTGCCGGGGCTGCTTGCCGGGCAAACCCCGCCTGATGGTCTGACGCCCGATCAGCTTCTGGCTACATTTGGCCTGTCTGACCTTGCGCTGAAACTGCCCGAAGAGCTTTCGGGCGGGCAAGCCCAACGCGTTGCCATGCTGCGCGCTTTGTCCGTGGGGCCAAGGCTGATCCTTGCGGACGAGCCGACCGGCCAGTTGGACAGCCAGACCGCGCAGGCGTTTCTGACCCAAGTGATCGCGGTGGCAGATGGAATCGGGGCCGCCCTGATCGTCGCCACCCATGACCCCGCAACAGCCGCCCGGATGCAGCGCCAGTGGTCTATCGACCACGGCACGCTGTGGGCTGACACCAACGTAATGGAGACGCAGACATGATCGCCCTATGGACCCTTGGCCTGCTGCGCCACCGACCCATGCGTCTGTTGGGGGCTGGGTTTGGTATTGCCGTGACAGTGGCCTTGCTGGCCGTGTTGGGCTTTTTTCTGGTGAGCAGCACCGCTTCAATGACCTTGCGTGCGACCGAAGCTGTGCCGATCGACTGGCAGGTCGAGGCGGTTCCGGGTGCGGACCCCGCCTTGATCGACGCTGCAATCCGCAAGGCCAGTGCTGTCACTGCGGTGCAAAAGGTCTCCTATGCCTTGGTTGATGGGCTTGAGGCGACGACGGGTACGACGGTGCAGACCACCGGGCCCGGCAAGGTGGTTGGTCTGACTGCGGATTACCTGACCTCATTTCCCAAGGAAATCAGGCTGTTGTCGGGCAGTCTGACGGGGGTTCTGATCGCGCAGCAGACCGCCTCCAATCTGCATGTCGGGCCGGGCGATGCGGTTGTGATCACCCGGCTGGGGCTGCCGCCGGTATCCGTGACGGTGGCCGGTGTCATCGACATGCCTGATGCGGATGCGTTCTTTCAGGGCGTGGGCCTGCCGCCACAAGCGGCCCCGCAAGCGCCGCCGGACAACGTGCTTATCTTACCCATGGCGGACTGGCACCGGCTCTTTGATGGGCAAACCGCCCTGCGCCCAGACTCCACCCGCCTGCAATTCCACATCCGGCTGGACCATCAGGGGCTGTCCGCCCAACCGTCCGAGGCCTACATCCAAGTTGCGGCCAAGGCCAAGAACCTGGAGGTGCAGGTCGCGGGACAGGCGCTTGTCTCGAGCAACCTTGGCGCGCGGTTGGACGGCGTGCGGGGCGATGCGCTGTACGCCACGGTGCTGTTTTTGTTCCTTGGCCTGCCCGGCGCGGTTTTGGGGGCGGCACTGACCCTTGCGATCACAAGCACCGGTGCGGCGCGCAGGCGGTTGGAGCAAGCTTTGCTGCGGGTGCGCGGTGCCGGGCCGAGCCGGATTGCCGGGCTTTCGGCCGCCGAGGCGTTGCTGGTCAGCGTTGGTGGAATTTGCGTTGGTCTCTTGGGGGCGGCTGCATTTGCCCGGCTTGGCCTGCCGGACTGGGGCGGCACAGGCCCGCTGATGATGACGGCGGGGCTTGCCGCCGCAGCCGGGCTGGCGCTTGGCCTTGTTGCCGTGCTGTTGCCCGTCTGGCGCCAAAGTCATACGACAAGTGTGGCGGCGGCCCGTCAGGTGGTCGGGCGCAAGACCGTGCCGCTTTGGCAAAAGCTGTGGGTGGACGCCATACTGCTGGCCCTTGCCGCCGCCTTTTTTGGGCAGACGGCCAGCACTGGCTATCAGGTCGTCCTTGCGCCAGAAGGGGTCGCGGCCACCGCTGTGGACTACAAGGCTTTCCTTGCCCCGGCGCTGTTCTGGGTTGGATCAGCGCTTTTGGTCATGCGGATCGTGGGCCGGTTGGTCGGCGCAAATGGTGCGATCCTGCTTGGGCTGGTCAGACCGGTGGCAGGCAGGCTTGCGCCGGTTGTGGCCTCGTCTCTGGCCGCCCAGGCCCGGCGGATCACCCTTGGCGTGGCAATGACGGCGATGGCCGTGTCGTTTGGCACCTCGACCGCGATCTTCAATGCCACCTATCAGGCGCAGGGGCGGGTGGATGCCCTGTTGACCAGCGGCGCGGATGTCACGGTGTTTGGCACACTTGCAGCCCCTGCTGCCACCTATTTGGCCAAGCTGGCAAGCCTGCCGGGTGTTTTGGCGGCTGAACCGATGCAACACCGGTTTGCCTATGTCGGGTCAGACTTGCAGGATCTGTACGGCATCAACACGGCCACCATCGGCCAAGCCACCGCCCTGTCAGATGCTTTCTTTAGCGGAGGATCAGCGGTTCAGATGATGGCCCGGCTGGCCGCTACGCCCGACGGCGTGCTGGTGTCAGAGGAAACCGTATCAGATTTTCAACTCACACAAGGTGACATTGTCAACTTGCGGCTGATGAATGCGGCTGATCACCAATATCACGCCGTCCCCTTCAAGTTCATCGGCGTCACACGCGAGTTTCCAACGGCGCCGAAGGACTCCTTTTTGGTCGCCAACGCGGCCTATATCGCTGAAATGACCGGGAATACCGGCGCAGAGTATGTGCTGATGCGCACCGGCTCTGATCCTGCTGCCGTAGCAGAGACAGTTCGTGCGGTGGTGAAGGATACGCCTGCCCTGCAGGTCAAGGACATCACCCATGTCGCCAATATCATCGGGTCCAGCCTTACGTCGATCAACCTGACCGGGCTGACACGTATCGAGCTGGCCTTCGCCTTGCTGATGGCAAGCTCCGCCGCCGGTGTGATGCTGGCGCTGGGTTTCAACGAGCGCAAACGCAGCTTTGCAATCCTTACGGCGATTGGGGCCAAAAGAGGCCAACTGGGCGCGTTCTTGTGGGCCGAGGGCGTGATGGTGGCACTTGGCGGGACCGTCTTTGGTCTGCTGACCGGAGTGAGCACTGCGTTTATTTTGGTCAAATTGCTGACCGGGGTGTTCGACCCTCCACCCGAGGCTTTGGTAATGCCCTGGGGTTGGCTTGCAGGTTTTGTCGCGGTTGTGGTGGGTTCGGTGATCTTGGCAATCGCCTTGATCCAAGCCCGGGTTGGCAAAGGGGCCATCGCGTTGATGCGCGATGTGTAAGAAACAGACTGGCAAGGCGCGTTCAGGAAAATTCCCGGTCGGGGGTGCGATTGATCAGCTGTCGATGTTTCCGGGGGGCTGAATGGCAGGCATGTGGATTTGCGACACATGCGCGGTAGTGTCCATCAACGATAGTAGAGGTTAAGGTGCAGGATCAAGGCTGTACAAATCGGGATGCCCTCACAGAATCGAGGCAACCTTTTACGTTCTGGTGCGTTGTTTCTTGGAATTCCGAGTGGGCCGTCTTGGCCAATTTCTCAGAGAAGGATGTCAGATGCGGAAGTTTGTCTTGCCTATGATGATTGCGGCCAGCCTGAGCCTCGCGGCCCCGGTGCGCGCCGAGCCCATCCTCGGCGATCTTTTCAACGGCTTGGCCAACAACCTGCTTGGGCAGGAATTGGACAAACAGGCCTTCATCTCTGCACAGAGCGCCAACACTGTCACCGGGTATCGCAGCTATCTTGCGAAGTATCCGAACGGTATTTACCGCACCAATGCCGAACGTGCTTTGGCGCAGCTGGGCGCGTCGGTGGGACCAGGGACCACCCCTCTGCCGCCCAACGATGGCGGCGGGCTGACGGCGGCGCAGCGGGAAGCAGCACTTGGGCTGACCTATGCGCAAAAGGTCAACATCCAGCGGCAACTGACCGCTTTGGGCTATAGCACACACGGCACGGATGGCGTTTGGGGTTACAACACCCGCAACGCGATTGCGAACTGGCAAAGCAACAATCGACAGACCGCGACCTCTTACCTGACATCGGCGCAAGTCGATCTGCTGTTGGGCCAGAGCGGTCCCGTCGTCAGTCCGCCGCCGACCGGCAATACTGGCGGCAGTTCGGGCAACTATTCGGCAGCGCAGGTCGAGGCTGGTTTGAGTCTGTCGCGAACCGACCGCATCGACATACAGCAACAGTTGACAAAGATTGGCTACAACGCCGGTGTCGCCGATGGGCTCTGGGGGTCCAACACCCGCACGGCGATTGGCAGATGGCAGACTGCCAACCGGATGAGCGCCACGGGCTATGTCACCGGCCCGCAAGTCCGGCAGATCGCCAGTCAGGCCGGCGCCATAGCCGGGCCGAAGCCGCCCTCGGACGGCGTGGGCAATGCGGCACTGGAAGAGCGCCTTTTGAACCTGTCATCCTCAGAGAAGACCGATCTGCAGCGGCGCCTGACACATCTGGGCTATAACACCTATGGCGCGGGTGGCATCTTTGACACCAACTCGCGCAGCGCCATTGGCCGTTGGCAAAGCGATGAGGGCATTGCGGTGACGGGATACTTCACCGCCGATCAGGTGCGCACGATACGGGTAGAGACCGGGAACTGAAAAGACCCTTCGGGGCGAGGTCCGACATCGGGCATCGCCCCGCCTTCAAATTGGCCCTCTTGACCAATTTGAAGGTCACCTCTCATCGTCGGCGTGCTCACAACCGTAGCTCCGCCAGCTGACGATCTTGCCGACCCTGTACGAAATGGCTGTCGGTCACGGAACCTGGCTGCGCAAAAATCGCTGTAGGAACCGGTTGTCAGAACCAGACCATGAAAAAAATGCGACCGCGCGTTTGCACGGTCACATTTCAAGCAGGCTTTGGGCGGGTTACATTTTACCCAACATATCAACAAATTTGGCAATTGTACCGCACTGCAGCAGGCGGACGATCACGACGATCGCGAAGCGTGCCTTACATCTTCGGCCAATTCGATATGATGCAATGGTGCACGCGTCTTTTTTGGTTTCACCTGCCGCCCCCGCAAAGGAAAGCGGCAGGTGGTCTTGTTACTTGCGATACGCAAAGCCGCTGAACACCCGGCCTTCATCGCGGTCGCGTCCACCCTTTACGGCCGCAATGTATGCCGCAACGCCGGACACCAGCGACATCGCTGTCAGCAGGAACGCCGTCAGGATGGCACTTTTCCGTGCCGTCTCTGCAGTGTCCCGCGCAGCCTTTTCGGCATCTGCCACAGCGGCTGTAGCTTTGTCGCGCGCAGATTGAGTGGCCGTTACAGCCGCATCAACCCGAGACTTCGCATCCGCTTCAGCCAATCCAGCCCGCGACATCGTCAGCTGCACAAGGTACGCGCGGTCCGCATCCGAAATCTCACCGGTTGCCGCCAGATTGCCCAGAATGCCACTCGCATCCGCAGCCTCGGTTCCTGCCTGCACGGTCGCAGGCCGCAACATCGCATTGGTGACAAACCCCATCGGATCAGCTTTCGCGCCATCCGGCACCAGACCCGCTGCCGCCGTCATGGCCCCGGACGCAGCACCACCCGCAACTTGCCCCACAGCACCAGCCGCCGCGGAAGCAACACTTCCAATCGTTCGGACAGTTGTACCGATTGCCGAACCAAGGAGCATGGCGCTGATCACAATGCCAACCGACTACACAACCAACCCGTTCATGCCATCGCGCACGGTCACTTCGTCTTTGGTCGCCGAATCAACCCTGCGCCGCATCCGGCCTGCGATATAGCCGCCCGTTGCATAGGCGCTGACCATGCTCAGCACGATCCACACCACCGACAGGATCAGCCCGACCTTGCCCGATCCTGCACCCTCGCGCGCCGAAACGGAGGTCAGACCCAATGCCGCACCAAATCCGGCTGCCAGCACCCCGATGGCGACGGCCACCGCAGCACCGCCGAAAATCGCGGGCCAATCGACATAGTGTCGGTCTGACATGGCCATGGCACTTGCTTCAGAAGTCACCCGTCCAACGGACATCTGTTCGTTATTTTCCATCTCGGGCCTCACCGCAGCCCAAGAAGCGAAAGGATAAAGAGGACGACGACAACCAAGCCGACCAAGTAGATGATACTGTTCATATGTGACCCCGTGTGATGATGCCCCTGCACGACGCAAAGTCTGTCAGGCGCAAATATGTCTGTGACGCTTCGTGTTGCGCATCACTTAACAAATGATCGCCAGTTTGGTTCCCGGATCGGCCCACTTCATGCCAACATTGCGCGGTACGCGGACGTCTTGCATCGCTGTGCCATGGGCAAAATGCGCGGCATCCATGCGATTGCCACGTGCCGTTGCTGAAATATCATCAGTTTACCATCCATTTAGACGGTAAACAGGCGAAACGATGGCCCCGCTTCCCAAACAGCCAGATTCCGAAAAGATCACGATCAACCTTGGCTTCGTTGATCTTGGCCAGATCGAACTTCTTGTGTAGTAAGGATTCTATCCCAATAGGACCGATTTCATCCGCACCGCAATCCGCAACCAGATAGAGCCTCACGCCGACACGGTCCGCAAAGTCATCACCCGCAAAAGTGTCGATCTTGGCATCCGCCACGTCACTTCGGCCGAACTTGCGGCGGTGTTGGCTGCGGGCGACGTGCTTGACATTCGCGTGCTGGGGCTGGCCGTCATCGCTCTGGACGTCACTGCCGATCTGGGCAGCAAAACCATTGCTGCACTCACTGTTCTGGGTGCCCTGCAAGCCCGCGATGCTGTCAAAGCCGCTCTTGCCGACCGCAAAACCTGACCCCCAAATCCGAAAGCGCCCCATGAAAGCCTCCCTCGCCGCGACCATGGCCGCAGTCACCGAACTCACCTGCCCCTAGGGACATCATTTATGCCTGGCACGTCCATCCCGACATTATCCGTGCCCTGCAAGAAGCCTGTCTGCCGACTTTTCGCCACGACCCCGGCTGTTAAAGAGCCCTGCTCGTCACCGATTGGTGCATTAAGGCGCCTTGGCAAACGGCTGACTCCACCTCTGCTTGAGTGTCGGAGCGGGCACGCGCGCATTCAATCAAGTCGGGTTGCAGTCACCTCGACCTCAATCAAGAACCGGGCTAGGTGAACACTGCCACGATCCCAACACGGTGTGCACTACGTTTGCATGGTCTGACTTCTGTCCAGCGGTAACAGATGGCTCTGCAGATCTTTGGGTAGTCCACTTTGCGTATCGACGCGCTGGCACACGAGACGGCATGCGGCGACCCTATGGCGCGCTCAACCTTTCGGCGAAGCAAGACGGCGCGGGCGGATCAGCATGACAGCCTCATGCGAGATCGACACACGGTAGACCCAGCGCTACTTGGCTTCAGCCGCCCGATTTGGTCAAGTTCGCCAGATCGAGGTTGAATTCGTCAAATGCTGCGAAGCGGGTCTCGCCGCAGCGGTTGGTTGCTGGCATAAGAATTCGAATGATCCCGGGGGCTCGCTTGTCTGTCCAATCGGAGCGTCACTCAAACCGGTCGCATCGAGTCTGGATCTGAATGGCTCTGTTGCACAAATCCCGTCAGGGATTCATGTTGTGAATCCAGCGTGATAGCTGGGGTGGATGAGCAGACCGAACAC
>JBBRKS010000038.1:0-28366 GCA_038231775.1 Rhodobacterales bacterium
CCACGAGGACGTCACATCGAAGCTGCTGTACGAGCGGGTCTATAAAAAGATCATGGGGCAGGGCTATCCGGATTCCAAGCATGTGAAGTCGGGGGCGACCCGGATCAAGTACCACATCGACTATCTGGGTTGGCTGTTGGAGCAGCGCCGTTGGCTGGCCGGGGATATGATGACGCTGGCCGATTTTTCGGCGGCGGCCCATCTGTCATCGTTGGACTATATCTCGGATGTGGATTGGAACCGTAATCCGGCGGTGAAGGACTGGTACGCCAAAATCAAATCGCGCCCGTCGTTCCGGTCGTTGTTGTCGGACCAGATTCCGGGGTTTCCGCCACCGGCGCATTATGCCGATCTGGATTTCTGAGCGGTTTGCGGGTGTGATATCCGGGGGATAACACACGTGTTATGGTTGGTATCCTATTGATACCACGGGATTTTCGAAATTTTGTTAATCTTTTGTTAGGTGTTATCGCGGCGTAGATGTGGGGGATCAGTCGGGGCGTGCCCCGACCTACCTTGCGTTTGGGCTGGGGGTCTATTCCACCGGGCCGCCGGCTTCTTTCCAGTCTTTGAAGCCGCCAAGATTGTACACCTGTTTATAGCCCATATCGACCAGCAGCTTGCCCGCCAACGCGGACCGGCCACCGCTGGCGCAGTGCAGGATCACCGGGCGGTCAGTTTGCAGTTCGGCGTCATGCGAGGGTGAGGCGGGGTCGGCGCGAAACTCCAGCATTCCGCGCGGGATGTGGTGCGAGCCTGTGGCGCGGCCCATCGCCTGTAGTTCAGGGGCGTCGCGGACGTCTAGCAGCAGAGCACCGTTTGCGATCATCGCCTGCGCCTCGGATGTTGAGATTCTGGGCACGACGGCGTTGGCTGCGGCGACTAGGTCTTTGGATGTGACGGGCATGGGGGTCTCCGGTTCAGGGGTGATAGCTGACATAGGCGAAGGCTGTGGAATCCGGCGCCCAACACGGCACGTTAATCGTGCCTTGGCCGCCGGTGAATTCCAGAATGCGGCGGCGGTTTTCGCCTTCGATGGTGGCAAGGCACAAGGCTACGGGAAGATTGGCCGGGTGGCCGGTGGTGCCGGGCGGATAGGCGAGGTACAGCAGATGCTGGCCATCGGGTGAAGGGTGCGGAAACCAGTTCACCTGATCATCGGCGAAAAGCTGACGTTGATCGGTGCCGTCAACGTTCATCACCCAGATCTGCGCGTGGCCAGAGCGGTCGCAATTGTAGTAGATGCGGTTGCCGTCGGCGGAATAGTCGGGGCCGTCACAATGGCCCTGTCCCATCGTCAGGCGGGTTTCGGGACCACCTTCGACCGGGATCGTATAGACGTCGATCACCCGGGCACCGTCACGGGCGGCGACATAGGCCAGACGTTTGCCATCAGGCGACCAGCCGTGCCACCAACTGGGCGCGTCGGGCAGAACTTGATGAGGCTCTCCTCCACCCGCGGGGATCAGGAAAATCTCTGACCCATGGCCGCGGTGGTTTGAAATGACGATCTGGCGGCCATCGGGGCTGATGCCATGGTCATTGTTCAACCGGTCGGCAAAGCCGGTGTCGACGTGGATCAGGCGGGGCGCATCAAGGGGCACGCGGTACAGCTTGCCGTCGCCGTTGATCAGCAGCGAGGTGCCGGACGGGTCCCAATTCGGTGCTTCGATCACGCCGTCGGTTTGCAGCACCAGATGAGTGGTGCCGGTGGCCAGCGTATAGATTTGCAGCAGGCTTTTCACTCTCGCGCCTTGGTGGTCAGCAATTTGGCGGGGCGCAGCGCCTCGGCGGCTTTGAACAGGCCGAAGGTCTGGTTGACGTAGTTCACCACGCCGCTGATCTGCTCCATGTATTTGGCAAGTTCGGGGGTGCGTTCCGCCTCGACCATCTGGATCGTGCGTTCGGGGCCTTCGGCTTCGAACTGGCAGTAAAACAACGGCTCGCCCCGGCGCAGGATGATGTCCTTTTCCGGCTCATGCCATTCAAACGCCCACATCAGCGGGCGCGGCCAGGCGTTCAGGGGAAAGCGGCCGCCGAAGATGGTGCCGGGCAGGGGCGTGGGGCGGTAATGGGCAAAGGTGCCGATCTGGCTGATATAGACCAGCTCATCGGAAATGAAGCAGTAGGGCAGCGACAGTTGCACGGTGGGCCGGTCGGGATAGCGCCATTCGCTTTCGTTCACGAGGGTCAAAAGCTCGTTCATCTTGTTGGCGCGTACCGGCGAGGCGGTGCCCTGCCGGTTGATCAGATGCGGCTTGCCCTTGTCATCGCGGCCAAAGCCGATGTGCAGATCATAAGGGCATTTGATCACGAAATAGCGGCTTTCCATCTGGATCACCGCCGGGCAGCGGCTGGCCGATTTGGCATGCGCCTTGTTGGTTTGGCGGAAAATCAACCGCTCGGGCGGGTCAAACAGCACCGCACCCTTGTCAGAGGTCAAAAACCAGCCGATCGGGACCGGGCCGGATCTGGGCCCGTCGTCGGGGCGGTCAAAGGCGACAGTGATTTCCATGCAAGACCTCGCGTTTGGCGCAAGGTCGCGCCACAGGGGCCGGGTGTCAACCGGTGGGTTGCTGTTTGATGAGGCTTGACCCGGCGGTGGGCGTCAGGCGGGCAAAGATCACGGCTGATGCGACTGACAGCAGGGTGATCAGGCCAAAGACGTAGGGAAAATTGCCAAGGTCGGTCGCAGAGGTGCCACGCAGCGCGCCGCACGTTTCAAGCACCATGGCGGCGAGGGTGATGCCGACCGATCCGGACAGTTGCTGCAACACAGCGGTGAACGAGGTGGCAGACGACAGGCGCGGCCCCGACACCTCTGCATAGGCAATCGCATTGACGGCGGTGAATTGCAGCGAGCGCGAAAAGCCACCGGCCAGCAACACCACAAGCATGATCGCCACCGGGGTTGCCGGGGTGAAGAAAGCAGGCCCGGCCAACAGGACCGATGAAATCAGCGCATTGCCCATCAGCACGCCGCGAAAGCCAAAGCGGCGCAGCAGGGGTTGCGCGCCGAACTTCATCATCAACGCTCCCATGCCGGACACAAAGGTCAGCGACCCGGACTGGAAGGCCGTCAGACCAAAGCCAAGCTGGAACATCAGGGGCAAAAGAAACGGCAGCGCCCCGACACCAACCCGGAACAGGGTGCCCGCGATGGCTGCGATGCGGAAAGTTGGCAGGGTCAGCAGGCGCAGGTCAACCAGCGGTTCGGTGGCCCGCAGCGCATGGCGGACAAAGGCGGTGATCAGGGCAAGTCCGCCACCGGTCAGCAGGATCACGACCCACAATGGCGCAAGGTTCAGGCCCGCCAGCGTCGCCCCGGTCAGGAAGGCCGCCAAGCCGGGGCCTGCCATCAAAAAGCCCTTGCCGTCAAAGCGGGCCACCACCTCCTCGCGGATGTTGGGGATCATCAGGGTGGCGAGGATGACTCCCAGCACGGCGAGGGGGATGTTGATCCAGAAAATCCAGCGCCAATGCCAATAGGTGGTAATGTAGCCGCCCAGCGGTGGACCCATGACCGGGCCTAGCAGCGCTGGCACCGTCAGCCAGGCCAGCGCTCCGACCAGCCCGTCACGCGGCACCGTGCGCAGCACGATCAGCCGCCCCACCGGAACCATCATCGACCCGCCCATGCCTTGCAGGGTGCGGGCCAGCACAAGCTCCCACAGGTTTTGCGACAGGCCGCAGGCGATTGACCCAAGGGTGAACACCACAATCGCCCAGCGAAAGATCGTGCGCGCGCCAAACCGGTCCGCCGCCCAGCCCGATGCCGGAATAAAAACCGCCAGCGCCAACAGATATGAGGTCAGCACCAGCTTCAGGTGGATCGGGTCGGTGTTCAGGTCAATCGACATGGCCGGAAGTGAGGTCGACAGGACAGAGCTGTCAATATTCTCCATCAGCAGGGCCACCGCGACGATCAGCGGGACGACCCTGGTCAGGCGTGGGGCAGAGAGGGTGACGAAAGCCATGGCTGTTTTTGTCTCAACTAATGGCGCGGTGCAAGGGTTGGCGGTACAGGAAATCGTGAAGGGGCATTGCTAAGTTTGGACCGTTCCAATAACAATATGGAACGGTCCAAAAAAGGGAATCGCCATGCGTTGGGGACTGATCGGGGCAAGCAACATCGCCAAGGTTCTGTCGCTGCGCCTGCATCATGCGGTCTATCTGCCGCCGTTTTTGCAGGGCTGGCGGAGCGACAATGCGGCGGCAGGTGGCGGGGTGATTGCCGATATCACCGTGCATGACGCCGACACGGCGCGGTTCCTGTTGGGTGAGGACCCGGTGTCGGTGGTGGCGCAGGCCCGTGCGTCAGGCATGGGGCAGGGGGTTGAGGATTCGTGCATGTCGGTCTGGACGATGCAATCGGGCGCGATGGTGTCGGCCCATGAAAGCTTTACCCACAGGTTTGCCGGCGCTGGACTAGAGGTGCACGGCAGCGCAGGGTCAATCTTTGCGCGGGGTGTGATGACGCAGGCCCCGGTCGGAGAGGTGGAACTGGTGACCGAAGCCGGGCGCGTTGCCGTGCCCTATGCGGCGCATGATCTGTATATGCAGGGCTGCGCGGATTTTGCGGCGGCGGTGTCGGGCACCGGGCGGCCAGCGGCGGATGGGGTGGACGGCGTCAAGTCGCTTGCGGTGGCATTGGCGGTGAAACAGCCCGCTGAGACTGGCCGCAAGGTTCATGTGAATTACGGGGGTCTGTGATGGGCAAGCTGGTTTCGGCGGCTGAGGCTGTCGCACGTATCAAGGACGGGGCGGTTGTTACCGTGTCATCCTCCTCAGCCCTTGGGTGCCCGGATAAGGTGCTTGAGGCGCTGGGCGAAAGGTTCCGCGCCGAGGGGCATCCGCGCGCCATCACCACAATTCACCCGATTGCGGCGGGGGATATGTACGGCGTGAAGGGCGTGGATCACATCGCACAGGACGGGCTTTTGGGCCGGGTGATCGGCGGGTCGTACCCGTCGGGCAGTTCCAACCTGCCGATGCCAGAGATTTGGAAAATGGTGACCGAAGATCGGATACCGGCCTACAACGTCCCCTCTGGTATCCTGTTCGACATGCACCGCGATGTGGCGGCCCGTAAGCCCGGCGTGTTGACCAGGGTTGGGCTGCAGACGTTTGTTGACCCGGTTCGGGAGGGGTGTGCGATGAACGCCAAGGGGGCTGCGGCACCCATCGTGCACCGGGTGGAGTTTGGCGGGCAGACCTGGCTGCACTTTCCCAATATCGTGCCCGATGTCTGCATCCTGCGCGCCACCACGGCGGACGAACGCGGCAACCTGACCTATGAACACGAGGGCGCCACTTTGGGCGGTCTGGATCAGGCGATTGCGGTGCGCAACCATGGCGGGCTGGTGATTGCGCAGGTCAAGCGGATGACGGCTGCGGGATCGCTGCGCCCGCATGATGTGCGGGTGCCGGGCCATCTGGTCGATCTGATCGTGCTGGACCCGGACCAAAAGCAGACCACCGAAACCCCCTATGACCCGGCGATTTCGGGTGAGGTGATGCGGCCATGGTCCAGCTTTCATCTGGCAGAGCATGGGGTGGAAAAGGTCATCGCGCGGCGTGCCGCGATGGAGTTGCGCCGGGGTATGACCGCGAACCTCGGCTTTGGCATTTCTGCGATGGTGCCCCGGGTGCTGCTGGAGGCGGGCGAAGCGCAGGCGGTGACCTGGGCAATCGAGCAGGGCGCTGTGGGCGGGATGCCCTTGACCGGCTTTGCCTTTGGCTGTGCCAGCAATGCTGATGCGTTCATGCCGTCTCCGGCGCAATTCACCTATTTTCAGGGCGGCGGGTTTGACATGACGTTCCTGTCGTTCATGGAGGTGGATGTGGAGGGCAATGTGAATGTCTCCAAACTCGGCAAAAAGCCCTATCTGACGGCTGGCTGCGGCGGGTTTGTCGATATTACGGCCCATGCCAAGAAGATCGTGTTTTCGGGCTGGTTTGAGGCTGGGGCAGAGATTTCGTTGGATGCGTCAGGGCTTAGGGTGGTCAAGCCAGGCAAGTTCACCAAGATGGTCGATAAGGTGGAGCATGTGACCTTTTCCGGTGCGCGGGCGCGAGAGCAGGGGCAAGAGGTACTGTATATCACCGAACGCTGCGTGATCCGGCTGGGTGCGGAGGGGTTGGTTGCGACCGAGATCATGCCGGGGATCGACCCTGCGCGCGATATCGTGGCGGCCAGTCAGGGCCGGGTCAAGGTGGCCGAGACTGCCGTTGTGATGCCGTTGTCGCTGCTGACCCAAGGTCGGATGGAGTTGCCGCTATGAGCCATGTGCAGTTGTTGATGGACGGCCCGATTGCTGAAATGCGGCTGGACAATCCCGCCAAGCTGAACGCTTTGACGCCCGGAATGCTGGACCAGATCGCCGCCCATTGCGACGCGATTGAACGCGAGCGGCATGTCGTGGCGGTGCTGCTGACGGCTGAGGGGCCGAAGGCGTTCTGCACCGGGGCCGATATCAACGCCTGGGCCGATCTGTCGCCTGCCGATTTTGCGCGCCATTGGGTGCGCGCCGGGCACCGGGTGTTTGACCGGCTGGCACGGTTGTCCAAACCCACCATCGCCGTTCTGGAAGGCCCGGCTTACGGCGGCGGGCTGGAGCTTGCTGCCGCCTGCGATATTCGCGTGATGGCGCCCCGGTCGAAGATTGCTTTGCCAGAATCCAGCGTGGGGATCGTGCCGGGGTGGTCGGGATCACAGCGGCTCGCGCGGCTGTTGCCAGAAGCGGTGCTAAAGGAAATGGCACTGTTTGGCCGGGTGCTGACCGCCGAGCGCTGCCTTGCCTTGGGCTTTGTGGCAGAGGTGTCGGATGACCCCTGTGCTGCTGCGTTAGAGATTGCCGACCGGCTGCGTGTCACCTCTCCACGTGCGACAGAGGTGGCAAAGTACATGCTGCACGCGGCGGTGGGTGAGGATCGGTCTGCGATGATAGAGGCACTGGGGTCGGGCATGACGGCAGCTTCGGCGGACAAGGCAGAGGGCGTGGCGGCCTTTCGCGCCAAACGCAAACCGGATTTTTCGGCGGAATGAGACAAACGATCGGCTGCCGGATCGCGAGACCGTTGCGGTGCTGGTCAGGCGCGCTAGTGTCCTGCTGCGGCAAGCGGGGGGTTTCAAAGCCCCTGCATCCCCGCGGGATATTTATGAACAGATGAAAGAGTAAGTGGGATGGCTGAACCGGATATCATCATCATCGGGTCGGGGATGGGCGGGGCGACTTTGGCGGCTGCACTTGCACCCTCTGGCAAGTCTATCCTTATCCTTGAGAAGGGGGATTGGCTGACGGATTCTCCGCAGGCGCGCGACGGGGCGGCGATTTTTGGCGGCTATTTCCGGTCGGATGAGGCCTGGGTGGATCAGGCAGGACAGGAGTTTCATCCGGGCAACTACTACTATCCCGGCGGCAACACGAAATTCTACGGCGCGGTCTTGCTGCGCTACAGGGTGGCGGATTTTGCGCCCTTGCAGCATGTCGAGGGCAAAACACCGGGTTGGCCTATTTCGTATGACGTGATGGAGCCGTGGTATGCCAAGGCCGAGGCGCTGTACAATGTGCGCGGTGGTTTGGGCTATGACGATACCGAACCGCCCCATTCCGGGCCTTACCCCTACCCTCCGGTGCCGGATGAGCCTGCGGTCGCTGACCTTGCTAGGCGGTTGCGCAGTCAAGGCTTGCAGGTCGGGCCGTTGCCTTTGGGCGTGGATATCGACAAGTGGCTGGCTGGCGGGCCGCAGACGTTTGACGGCTTTCCCAACACGCGGGGCGGCAAGATGGACGCCGAGACCTGTGGTCTGGCAGAGGCGTTGAAACATTCCAACGTGACGCTGTTGCGCAATGCCGAGGTGGTCAAGCTGCACTCTGACGGGCAGCGGATCACGACGGTGGAGTATATGTCGGACGGCAAGGCCAACCGGGTTTCGGCGCCGGTGATCTGTCTGTGCATGGGGGCGGTGAAGTCTGCAGCCCTGCTGTTGACCTCGGGCGGGGCGGCGCATCCCAAGGGGTTGGCCAATGCGTCCGATCAGGTCGGGCGCAATTTCATGAACCACAACATCTCGGCCGTGTTGGCGTTCAGCCCGTTCCGGCGCAACACTTCGGTTTATGAAAAGACCATCCAGTTCAACGACTGGTATCTGAAGGGCGGGCCGGGGGATCGCCCGCTTGGCAATGTGCAGATGCTGGGCAAGGTGACCGGCGATATTCTGGCGGCAGAGACCGGGTGGCCCTTGTGGCTGGCGTCTTACGTGGCCGAATATTCGATGCATCTGATGACGATGTCGGAAGACCTGCCCAGCCCGGACAGCCGGGTGATGGTCAAGGATGGCCGGATCGTCCTGCACTGGCAGCGCAGCAATTTCGGGGCGCATATCTATCTGACCAAAAAGCTTAAAAGCGCTTTGCGGCGGGCGGGGTGGCCTTTGGTTGTGTCAAAGACGTTTGAAAAGAAATCGCCAAGTCATCAATGCGGTACGGCACGGATGGGGACAGATCCTGCGACCAGTGTGGTCGATGTGAACCTGAAAGCGCATGATCTGGACAATCTGTATATTGTGGATGCGTCGGTCCTGCCGACCTCTGCCGCCGTCAACCCAAGCCTGACGATTGCGGCTTTGGCGCTGCGGGCCGGGGATCATATCCTGAAGGTTGCCCCGTGAAGACCGCGCTGATCACCGGGGGGCAGCAGGGGATCGGGTTGGGCATTGGCCTTGCCTTGTCAGCCGCTGGCTTCGCGGTGGTCATGGCGTCGGAGCAGGCGGAGGAGAGCGCGACAGTGCAGGCGGCTTTGCTGGCGATACCGGGCGGGCGGTACTTGCGGCATGACCTGCTGACCGGCGACCCGAAAGCGTTGCTGGATGCGGTGGGACCGGTGACCTGCCATGTGTCAAACGCCGGGGTTCCGGCCCGGATGCGCGGTGACATGCTGGACCTGACGGGCGAAAGTTTTGATCTGGTGATGGGTGTCAACCTGCGCGGTGCGTTCTTTCTGGCGCAAGAGGTGGCGCGGCGGATGCTGGCTGCGCCTTCGCTCCATTATCGCTCGATGCTGTTTGTCACCTCTGTCAGTGCCGAAATGGTCTCGGTCGAACGGGCGGAATACTGTCTGTCCAAGTCGGCGGCGGCGATGATGGCGCAGTTGTTTGCGGTCAGGATGGCGCCGCATGGGATTGGCGTGTTTGACCTGCGCCCGGGGATTATCGAAACGGGAATGACCGCCGGGGTGCGCGACACATACACTGCCCGGATCGAGGGCGGTCTGGTGCCGGCGCGGCGTTGGGGGCAGCCCGCTGATGTCGGCGCGGTCGCGGTGCCCCTCGCCCTTGGGCAGATGGCATTTGCCAGTGGGGCCGTCCTGCCAGTGGACGGCGGGCTTTCAATCAACAGGCTGTAGCATGGAATATGACGTGATCATCGTGGGCGGCGGGTCGGCTGGGGCGGTTCTGGCCGCACGTCTGACCGAAGATGCCAACCGCCGCGTTCTGCTGCTAGAGGCGGGCGGGCGCGACAGGCATCCGTTTTACCACCTGCCCGCAGGCTTTGCCAAGATGACCAAGGGCATCGGGTCGTGGGGCTGGCACACCGTGCCGCAGCGCCACATGAAGGATATGGTGATCCGCTATACTCAGGCCAAGGTGATCGGCGGCGGCTCCAGCATCAACGCGCAGATCTACACACGCGGCAATGCGCTGGACTATGACGAGTGGCGGCAGGCGGGCTGCACCGGATGGGGGTATGAGGATATCCTGCCCTACTTCCGCAAGGCCGAGGACAATGACACCTTCGACAACCGTTATCACGGCAAGGGCGGGCCTTTGGGGGTCAGCCAGCCAAGGGCGCCGCTGCCGATCTGCGAGGCGTATTTTGCCGCCGCAGGTCAATTGGGCATCCCGCGCAACATGGACATGACGGGTGCGGCACAGGACGGCGTGGGCTATTATCAACTGACGCAAAAGAACTACCGCCGATCATCGACCGCCACCGCCTATCTGCGCCCGGCAGAGCGGCGAGCGGATTTGACGGTGCGGACCGGGGTTCAGGTCTTGCGCATCGTGGTGGACAAGGGGCGGGCGGTTGGGGTGGAACTGCCCGACGGCGTCGTGCGCGGCGGTGAGGTGATCTTGTCGTCGGGTGCCATCGGTTCGCCGAAACTGCTGCAACTGTCGGGCATCGGGCCTGCGGACCACTTGCGTGATCTGGGAATTGAGGTGGTGTTTGACCAGCCCGGTGTGGGATCGAACCTGCAAGACCATGTTGATCTGTTTGTCATCGCCGAATGCACCGGACCGCACACCTATGACCGTTTTGCCAAACCGCATCTGTCAGCGCTCGCCGCGCTGCAATACCTGCTGACGCGCAAGGGTCCGGTGGCGTCTAGCCTGTTTGAAACCGGTGGGTTCTGGTACGCTGACCCCAATGCGCGCAGTCCGGACATTCAATTGCATCTGGGCCTGGGGTCAGGGATCGAGTCTGGCGTGGCCGCGATGCCGCAAGTTGGGGTGACGCTGAATTCGGCCTATATGCGGCCAAGGTCGCGGGGGACGGTGCGGTTGGCGTCAAACGATCCGAGGGCGGCTCCGTTGATTGACCCGAATTATTGGGCTGACCCGTATGACCGGGAAATGTCGATCCGCGGTCTGAAACTGGCGCGCGATATCATGCGGCAGGACGCTTTGAAGCCGTTTGTTCTGGCCGAACGCCTGCCGGGGCCTGAGGTGCAGACGGATGAGGATTACTTCAACTACGCCTGCGCCCATGCCAAAACCGACCACCACCCGGCGGGCACGTGCCGGATGGGCGTTGACGCGGGGGCCGTGGTAGACCCGCAGTTGCGGTTCAACGGGATTGCCGGTCTAAGGGTCGTCGATGCGTCTGTGATGCCGTCCGTTGTTTCGTCAAACACCAATGCCGCCACGATCATGATCGCGGAAAAGGCGGCGGATATGATCAAGGGTGCCCTATGATACGCCACATCGTCCTGATCCGCTTTCAGTCGCAGGTCAGTGATGCGGAAGTGACCGCGCTGTTTGCGGCCATTCCGAAACTGGCGGCCAGGCTACCCGGCGTTCTGGCCTTTGCCTTTGGCCGCAGCGCAAGCCCCGAGAAGATAGAGCGCGGCTATATGCACGGCTTCACCATCGACTTTGCGACGTGGGGCGATCTGCAAACCTATGCGGACCACCCGGACCATAAGGTCTTTGGCGGCCAGCTTGTTGCCCATGCGGTCGGCGGCATCGACGGGCTTCTGGTCTTTGATATGGAGGTTTAGGCCATGCTGATCCTTCCGACCGATACTGGCCTTGAACCCTACCGTCTGACGGGCACTCCACTTGTGCCGCGTGCGCCCCAGGTGCCGCTGACCCGCACCGCCTTTGCCGCCGCCCATGTCATCAGCGACCCTTTGCGTGAACGCAACCCCTGGGACACCCGCCCGGCTGTGGATTGGGAGGCGACTTTGGCCTTTCGTCAGGGCCTTTGGGATCAGGGGCTGGGTCTGGCAGAGGCGATGGACACCGCCCAACGCGGCATGGGTGTCGATTGGGCGACCGCCAAAGAGCTGATCGAACGCACAATGATTGCCGCCAACATCCACCCCTTGCGCCCGCGTGTGGCCTGTGGGGCCGGGACTGACCGTGTGGCGTTGGCCGATCTGCCCGACGCCGACGCAATCGTAGCCGCCTATGAAACGCAGGCCGAGGCGATTGAATCGGCTGGCGGGCAGTTGATCCTGATGGCGTCACGCGCCTTCACCGCCATCCATGCGGATCAGGCCACCTACCGCTCCGTCTATCGCCGCCTGATTGACGAGGCGCAAGACCCGGTGATCCTGCACTGGCTGGGCGATATGTTCGACCCGGCTTTGGCGGGCTATTGGGGCAGCACCGATGTGGCGACGGCGTCAGATTTCGTTCTGTCGTTGATAGAAGAGAACCCGTCAAAGGTCGACGGCATCAAGATCTCGCTGTTGGATCAGATGCATGAGGAAGGTTTCCGCGCAAGGCTGCCCGAAGGCGTGAACCTGTATACCGGCGATGATTTCAATTACCCTGACCTGATCGCAGGCGACGGCACCCATCATTCGCACGCTTTGTTGGGGATTTTCGCCGCAATCGCCCCCGCCGCTGCCCAAGCGCTGGAGGCTTTGGCTTTGGGCGACATGGCAACCTATCACCGGCTTTTCGCCCCGACAGTCCCCCTGGCGCATGAGATTTTTCGGGCGCCAACCCGATTTTACAAGGCGGGGATTGCGTTCTTGTCTTGGCTGAACGGATCGCAACGCCATTTCATCATGCCAGCCGGGTTCCAGTCGTCGCGTGACATCACCCATTATGCCAACATCTTTCGGCTTGCCGATCAGGCGGGGCTTCTGGCAGAGCCTGATCTGGCCACCCAGCGCATGACAACCTTGCTGGCGCTGCACGGCATCTGATGACGCGCCGCCCCACCATCATTGACGTGGCGCGGGCGGCCGGGGTCTCGAAATCCACCGTCAGTCTGGTGTTTCAGAAAAGCCCGGCGGTCAAGGGGGAAACCCGCGATGCCGTGCTGAAGGTGATGGGCGATCTGGGCTATGTCTACAACCGCAACGCCGCCAATCTGCGGTCCAGCAAGGTTGGCCTGATCGGGCTGGTGATCAACGATTTGCGCAACCCGTTTTTCACCGAATTCGCCACCTCGGTTCAGATGGCCTTGTCGCAGCGCGGCTATGCCACGGTGGTCGCCAACACGGATGAGGACCCAAGGCTGCAGGCGCAAGTCGTCGCCTCGATGATCGAACATGGGGTTACGGCCATGGTCATCTCACCCGCTTATGGGGCCGAAGAGACGACGTTTGACCCGCTGCTGCGCGCTGGCGTTCCGGTCATGCAAGTGCTGCGCAAGGTGGAACCCCGGGTTGATCTGTTCCCCTTTGCGGCCCCCGACTATCGGCTGGGCGGTGAACTGGCGGCGAAGCATCTGGTGACCGGCGGGGCGCAGCGCATCGCCTTTGTCGGCGGGTTGGAGGGGCGGGCGGTGACGCAGGTGCGGATGGCTGGCTATTTGTCCTGCCTTGCCGCCCACGACCTGCCGACGTTGGCGATGTACGGCCGCGCCAGCCGCACCTTTGGGCGGCAGGCTGCGCGTGAGTTGGTCGAACGGCATCCTGACGTCGACGCGGCGATCTGCTTTAACGACCTTGTCGCCTTGGGGATGCTGTCGGGCTTTGCCGAGATGGGCCGCCCAGTCGGGCAAGGCTTCCGTCTGGTCGGCTTTGACGACATCGAGGAATGCGCGCAGGCTTTCCCGGCACTGACCTCGGTTCATTGCGACATCGCGGGCTTTGGCGCGCAGGTCGCCCAGACGATCCTGGCCTGGCTGGAGGATGGCACGCTGCCGCCGCCCGAAGCCCATACCCCGGTGCGGCTGATCGTGCGCGCCTCTAGCAGCGGCATGATGTGATGGAAAGGTTGGCCATGACGCCCGAAGCCTTGTTGCGTGCGATGTTTGACAAGGCGGTAGAGGTGGCGGACCCGATGCGATCACTCGCCGCCCATCTGCCGCCAAAGCCCAGCGGCCGGGTTGTGGTTGTGGGGGCAGGCAAGGCGTCGGCCCGCATGGCCGAAGCGGTCGAGGCGGTCTGGGGCCCGTGTGAGGGGCTGGTGATCACCCGGTACGGCTATGGTCGCCCCTCTCAGGGCATCAGGATTGTCGAGGCCGCCCATCCGGTGCCAGATGCGGCTGGGGCGCAAGCGACCGCTGAAATGCTGGCGCTGTTGGACGGGTTGGGCGAGGGGGATTTCGTTCTGGCGCTGATTTCCGGCGGGGCGTCGGCCTTGTTGGTCGCCCCGGTGACAGGCGTTTCCTTGGCCGAAAAGCAGGCGGTCAATGCGGCCCTTCTGGCCTGCGGTGCGCCGATCAGCCAGATGAACACGGTGCGCAAACACCTGAGCCGGGTCAAGGGCGGCCAGCTTGCCGCGGCGGCCTATCCGGCACGGATGTTGGCCCTGATGATTTCGGATGTGCCGGGCGATGATATGGCGTTCATCGGGTCCGGGCCGACGGTTGGTGATGCGTCTACTCCGCAGGATGCGCTGACTATCCTTACGCGCTGGGGGGCGGTGGTGCCGCCCTCGGCCTTGGCTGCCTTGAAGCGCGCGTCAGGCGTGATCCGCCCCGGTGACCCGCGCCTGTCGCGCACGCAAAACCGTATCTACGCCGCCCCTGCCCAGTCGCTGGCTGCAGCGCGTGCGGTGGCCGAAGCGGCGGGGATTACGGTCAGGATGTTGGGGGATGCGCTGGAGGGCGAGGCGCGTGACGTTGCGGCAAAGATGGCGCATTTGGCACTGGCGGCTCGTGGCGCTGCGCCGGTCCTGCTGCTGTCGGGCGGGGAGTTGACCGTGACCCGACGGGGCGACGGCATCGGCGGGCCGAATGCGGAGTTTTGTCTGGCACTGGCCATTGCGCTGAACGGGGCACCGGGGGTTCATGCGATTGCGTGTGACACCGATGGGGTGGACGGTGATGCCGAAGTGGCGGGTGCGGTGATCGGGCCGCTGACGCTGACCAAGGCGAAGGCTTTGGGGGTTGATCCGGCACGCGCACTGGCCCGCAACGACGCGCATGGTTTTTTTGGCGCGATTGGCGATCAGGTGGTGACCGGGCCGACCTTGACCAATGTGAACGACTTTCGCGCCATTCTGGTTTTGCCTTAGGCCACGATTTTTCTGCGAAAAATCAAACAGGCAGCAGATCAAGCTGGCCGAGAATCAAAATGGCCACAAATCAAACAGACGCGATATCAACCCGACATGCCAGATTTTTCGCAGAAAAATCGTGCCCCGCTTAGACCTTCAGCCGAAAGCGCTGAATCTTCCCGGTTTGCGTCTTGGGCAAGCCTTCCACAAACACCACCCGGCGCGGATATTTATAGGGTGCAATCACCGCCTTCACGTGATCCTGCAACAGCTTGATCATCAGCCCGTCGCCCTTATGTCCCGCCACCAGCACGACATGCGCCTCAACGATATGGCCGCGCTCTTCATCGGCAGCCCCGACCACGGCGCATTCCAGCACCGCCGGATGCGACAGCAGGGCCGCTTCGACCTCTGGCCCCGCAATATTATAGCCGGCTGAGACGATCATGTCGTCCGAACGTGCGGCAAAATGGAACCGGCCCTCGTCATCCTGCCAGAAACTGTCGCCGGTCAGGTTCCAACCATCCTTGACATACTTGTGCTGACGGTCATCCGCCATATAGCGGCACCCGGTCGGTCCGCGCACGGCCAACCGCCCGACCTCACCCCGTGGCACCTCGACCATCGCGTCATCGACCACCTTCGCCTGATAGCCTGCAACCGGACGCCCCGTGCAGCCGGGGCGGTGATCTTCAAACCGGTTGGTGATGAAGATATGCAGCATCTCTGTCGCCCCGATGCCGTCCAGCATCGGCTTGCCGGTCCGTTCGATCCAGTCCTGATAGACCGGCGCGGGCAAAGTCTCGCCCGCACTGACCGCCGCCCTTAACGAGGATAGATCCGCCCCCGCCTCCATCGCCTTCAGCATGGCCCGGTAGGCGGTCGGCGCGGTAAAGCACACCGTGGCCTTATGCTCTTGAATAAGGCTGATCATGTTGGCCGGGCTTGCCTGTTCCAGCAAGGCCGCAGCCGCCCCAAAGCGCAGCGGGAAAATTGCCAACCCGCCAAGGCCAAAGGTAAACGCCAGTGGAGGAGAACCGACAAATATATCCTCTGGTGTGACTTGCAGCACTTCCTTGGCATAGCCATCCGCGATGATCAGCAGATCGCGGTGAAAATGCATCGTGGCCTTGGGTTCCCCGGTGGTGCCCGAGGTAAAGCCCAGCAAAGCCACATCATCCCGCCCGGTCTTGACGGCCGTAAACCGCACCGGTTTGGACAGCGCCATCCGGTCAAGTTCCGCATCATGGTTGGCAGTGCCGTCAAAGCCCACCACCGTGGTCAGAAAGCGTGAGCCCTTGGCACAGGCCACCAGCTCCTCCATCAGCCGCGTGTCACACAAGGCATGGCTGACCTCTGCCTTGTCGACAATCGCCGTCAACTCGCCCGCGCGCAGCATCGGCATCGTGTTGACGACCACCGCGCCTGCCTTGGTCGCGGCCAGCCAGGCTGCCACCATCGCGGGATTGTTGGCCGACCGGATCAGCACCCGGTTCCCCGGTTTGACCCCATACCCCTCGACCAAAGCATGGGCGATCCGGTTCGACCAATCGGCCAGTTCCTTATAGGTGCGCTGGCGCCCGTTGCCGATCAGGGCCACATGGTCGCCAAAGCCGCGCTCGACCATGCGGTCGCACAGTTCCACCCCGGCATTCAGCCATTCCGGATAGTGAAAGGTCGGCGCAATCTCTGGCCAATCCTCCGCTGCGGGCAACCTGTCCCGTGTAAAGCTGTCAACATGCCCGGTCGGTCCCAACATCGCGCTCTCCTATTCCGGTATCACAGCGGTGGCTTCGATTTCGACTTTGGCGCGGTCTTCGACAAGGGCCACGACCTGCACCAAGGCCATGGCAGGATAATGCCGCCCGATCGAGTCGCGGTAGGCCTGCCCGATCGCCTTAAGACTGCCAAGATATTCTTTCTTGTCCGTCACATACCAGGTCAGACGCACCAGATGTTCCGGCTTGGCCCCGGCACAGGCCAGAACCTCGACAATCGACCGCAACGCTTGTGCCACCTGACCTGCAAAGTCGTCCGTCTCAAACGCCTGATCGGCGTTCCAGCCTATGATGCCGCCGGTGAAGACCATCCGACCCGAGGCTGCCATGCCGTTGGAATAGCCCTTCGCCGCCTTCCAATGCGAGGGATGCAGAACCTCATGCTCCATCAGTTTGCCCCCTTCGGCAGGATCGACCGCGCAATCACCACGCGCTGCACATCACTTGCGCCCTCATAGATCCGCAGCGCCCGGATCTCGCGGTACAGGCGTTCGACGACCGACCCGTGCCGTACGCCTTCGCCACCATGCAATTGTACCGCCATGTCGATCACCTTCTGCGCCGCCTCGGTTGCGTACAGCTTGGCCATTGCCGCCTCGCGTGTCACCCGGACCGCGCCCATATCCTTGGTCCACGCCGCCCGATAGACCAGCAAGGCTGCCGCATCGACCTGCAGCGCCATGTCCGCCAGATGGCCCTGCACCATCTGTAATTCCGCCAAAGCCTGCCCCTGAATGCGCCGTGCTGTCACCCTTGAAAGGCTTTCCTCCAAAGCCCGCCGCGCAAAGCCCAAAGCCGCCGCCCCGACAGTTGACCGGAACACGTCCAGCACCGCCATCGCCAGCTTGAACCCGTCGCCCGCCTTGCCGATCAAAGCGCTGTCCGGCAGTTCGACCCCGTCCAACCGCAACCGGGCCAACGGATGGGGTGCGATCACCTCCAACCGCTCCACCACCTCAAGTCCCTTCACATCTGCAGGCATCAAAAACGCCGACAGGCCCCGCGCGCCCGGTGCCTCACCCGTCCGGGCAAAAACAACATAGATATCCGCGATCCCCCCGTTCGATATCCAGGTCTTCTCCCCTGTAATCCGCCAGCCGCCTTGCACCCGCTCTGCCACGGTTGACGTCGCTGCCACATCTGACCCCGATGCAGGTTCTGTCAGCGCAAAGGCCGAAATCGCCGTCCCCGCCCGGGTCCGGTCCAGCCAGACCCGCTGATCCGCTGTGCCGAACAACGACACAGCCCCCATGCCTAACCCCTGCATCGCAAAGGCAAAATCCGCCAACCCGTCATGCCGCGCCAAAGTCTCGCGGATCAGACACAGGGTGCGAACGTCCAGAACACCGCCCGAGTGCTGCAACCACCCACCGGCGCCCAGCAGGGCCACCAAGCCCCGGCAGGCGGCATCGACATCGCCGTGATCCACTGGCAGATTCACCCTGCACCAAGCCTCCAACGCCCCGGCCAAGTCCCGATGCCGCGCCTCAAAGAAGGGCCAGTCCAGAAAGGTTGTATCGCTCATCTTCTGTCCATTTCATCCAGGCGCAAATATTCTCCGGGGGCACAGGGGTGGAAAACCCCCGGAATTTTCGCAGAAAATTCGTCAATCCCCTGCAAATACCGGCCGCGCCTTGCCCACAAAGGCAAGATAGGCGCGTTCAAAATCCTTGGTCTGCATGCAGATCGCCTGCGCCTGCGCCTCTGCCTCGATCGCCTGCTCCAGCCCCATGTTCCACTCGTGGTTCAACTGGGTTTTCGTCATGGAATGCGCGAAGGTCGGCCCAGCGGCCAGGCGTTCTGCCAAAGCCCGCGCTTCGGCCTGCAACGCATCCGCTGGATGCAACGCATTCCAGAACCCCCACCGCTCGCCCTCAGCCGCACTCATCGTGCGCCCGGTGTACAGCAGTTCTGCCGCCCGCCCCTGCCCAATGATGCGCGGCAGCATCGCACAGGCCCCCATGTCGCAACCGGCCAAGCCAACCCGGGTGAACAAGAACCCGCACTTCGCCTCAGGTGTCGCCAACCGCAGGTCCGAGGCCATTGCGATGATCGCGCCCGCGCCCACGCAAACCCCGTCCACCGCCGCAATGATCGGTTTGCCGCAGCCAATCATCGCCTTGACCAGATCACCCGTCATCCGTGTGAACGCCAGCAGGTCCTTCATCGGCAACCCGATCAGCGGCCCGATAATCTCATGCACATCGCCGCCCGAACAGAAATTTCCGCCGTTCGACCCAAAGATCACAACGTCCACATCGTCAGCATAAACCAGATCGCGAAACATATCCCGCAGCTCGGCATAGCTTTCAAAGGTCAGCGGGTTCTTGCGCTCTGGCCGGTTCAGCCGCACCGTCGCGATGCGGCCCGAAACCTCCCACAGGAAATGCTTTGACGTCAGCCCGGCGAGTTTCATTTCGTCCCCATCCGTTTGAGAATATCGGTCAGCACGTCCAGATCCGTCTCTGACAGCCCGCCAAACACCCGGCCCACCTCGGCCTCGTGTCGGGCGGCAAGGCCTTCAAACTGCGCCAGACCTTCGTCGGTCAAGGCCACAAAAACCGTGCGCCGGTCCACCTCGGACGGCGTGCGCCGCACCAGCGCGTCCTTTTCCAGCCGGTCCACCACCGTCGTCGCATTGCCGTTCGACACCAGCAGCATACGGGACAACTCGCTCATCGTGACGCCGCCTTGCTTGCGGTACAAGGCCGCCATGACGTCGAACCGGGGCAGGGTGGTGCCATGTTTGACGCGCAAAAACTCACGCATTTCAGACTCGGCGGCCCGCGTCACGCCCAACAGCCTGATCCACATCTTCAACCGGCGTTTGGACAGGGGGTCCGTCACACTTCGCCCCCGGCGATCACGATTTGCTGGCCGTTGACGCCTTCTGACCCCGGCCCGCACAGATACAACGCTGCCGCGGTGACTTCGCAGGGTTGAAACAACCGACCCTGCGGATTCAACCCCTCCAACGCCGCCCGCGCCTGTTCGGGAGAGCGTTTGGTCTTTTCACTGATCACTTTGATGGAGTGCGCCGTCATGTCGGTGTCCAGAAACCCCGGGCAAATCGCATTCACGGTGACCGGGCTGCGGGCAATTTCCAGCGCCAGCGACCGCACCACGCCCATCACCCCGTGTTTTGCGGCAGCATAAGGCGCCACCTTGGCATAGCCCTTGATCCCGGCGGTTGAGGACACCGCGATCAGCCGCCCCCATCCGGTCATCTGCCGCAACCCCTCGCGAAAGGTCAGGAAAACTCCGGTCAGGTTCACCGCCAGCATCGCGTTCCACTGGTCCAGACTGGTCCGCAGAAACGGCCCCGAGTCTGCTTGGCCGGCATTGGCGATCACGATATCCATTGGCCCGGCGGCCGCAAACAAATCCATTACGGAACGTTCGTTCGTAACGTCACAAGCCAGTGCCCGGATGCCCGGATTCTGCGCTGCAACCCCCGCCAAAGCCTCAATCCGCCGGCCGCAAATGACAACGTCAGCACCCGCTTTGGCAAAGCCCAAAGCAAGGTCGGCCCCCGCGCCCGATCCGCCGCCCGTGACCAGAACCCGCCTGCCGATCATGCCCGCAGTACCTCGACCGCCTTCGACAACAGCCGCATGGATTGATCACGTCCGGCCAGATAGGGCAGCGGCCACGCCGTCGGGTCGCCCGCTTTCACCGCCTGATGCAACGTCCAGTATGGGTCCGCCAGATGTGCACGCGCCAGACAGACAAGGTCAGCCCGACCGGCAAGCAAGATCTGGTTGACCTGATCCGCCTCGGTGATGTTGCCCACCGCCATCGTCGCCAGCCCCGCCTCATTCCGGATGCGGTCGCTGAACGGGGTCTGAAACATCCGACCGTAAATCGGCTTGCCCTCGGTTGAGGTTTGGCCCGCCGAGACGTCAATGATATCCGCCCCGGCTGCCGCGAACATCGCCGCAATTTCAACAGCTTCCGACGGCGTCACCCCATCCTCGCCCATCCAGTCCGTCGCGGAAATCCTGACAGACATCGGCTTTGACCCCGGCCATTCCGCCCGCATCGCCGCAAACACCTCCAAAGGATAGCGCATCCGGTTTTCCAGACTGCCTCCGTATTCATCGGTGCGGTGGTTCGACACCGGACTGATGAAGCTTGCGATCAGATAGCCGTGTGCGGCATGCAGTTCGATCATGTCAAAGCCGCAAATCTTCGCCATCTCGGTTGATTTGACAAACTGCAACAGCACCTTGTCCATATCGGCCCGGTCCATCTCTTTGGGCACCTGATTGGCCGGTGTCCACGGAATTGCCGACGCGCTCATCACAGGCCAGTTGCCACGCGGCAGCGGCGCATCGCCCTCTTCCCAACCAACCTGAGTGGAGCCCTTCCGCCCGGAGTGTCCGATCTGGCAGCAAATCTTGGCCTCCGTCTCGGAATGGACGAAATCGACCAACCGCTTCCAGCCCGCCTCGTGCTTGGGCGTGTACAGGCCCGGACAGCCCGGCGTGATGCGACCCTGCGCTGACACACAAGTCATTTCGGTGTAGACCAGCCCCGCGCCGCCCTTCGCGCGTTCGGCATAGTGGATGAAATGCCAATCGCCCGGCACACCGTCAACCGCCTTGTACTGCGCCATCGGTGACACCACGATGCGGTTTTTCAACGCCATATCGCGCAGACGGAACGGGGCGAACATAGGCAACCGCCCCGGTTCGCCACCCGCCTGCTCTTGAAACCAATCCTCAGCCTCGCGCAGCCAATCCGGGTCGCGCGCCCGCAAATTCTCGTGTGAAATCCGTTGGCTGCGGGTCAAGAGGGAATAGGCAAACTGCAAAGGCGGCATGTCCAGATAGCGTTCGACCTCTTCAAACCACTCCAGCGAGTTGCGCGCCGCCGACTGCAGCCGCAACACTTCGACCCGCCGCTCGGCCTGATAGCGTTCAAACGCACCTTCTAGCGTCGGCTCCGAATGCAGGTACTCCGCCAGCGCAATGGCTGAGTCAAACGCCAGCCGCGACCCCGACCCGATAGAGAAGTGCCCGGTCGCCGCCGCATCGCCCATCAGCACGACATTCTCGTGATACCAGCGGTTGCAAATGACCCGTGGGAACTGCATCCATACCGCCGAACCGCGCAAATGCGCGGCATTCGACATTAACGAATGCCCGCCCAGATGGTTCGCGAATATACGTTCGCAAACCGCAATCGTCTCTTCCTTGGACATGGATTCAAAGCCCAAACGGTCCCAGGTCTCTGGCAAACACTCTACAATAAACGTCGCAGTGTCCTTGTCGAACTGGTAAACATGCGCCCAGACCCAGCCATGCGCGGTCTTTTCAAAAATGAATGTGAACGCATCGTCGAACTTGGCATGGGTGCCCAGCCAGACGAACTTGCATTTCCTTGTGTCGATATCCGGCTGGAACACATCTTCATATTCCTTGCGCACGACAGAGTTGATCCCGTCCGTCGCAACGACCAGATCATACTCGCGCCGGTACTCTTCCGCTGTCTTGAAGATCGTCTCGAATTGCAGATCGACGCCCAATTCGCGCGCCCGGGCCTGCAACAGGATCAGCATCGCCTTGCGCCCGATCCCGGCAAAGCCATGCCCGCCCGAAACGGTGCGGTTGCCGGCATGAACGACCGCAATATCGTCCCAATAAGCGAAATTGCCCCGGATCGCGTCGGTCGAAATCGGATCGTTCTTCTGCATCCGGCTTAACGCATCATCCGACAGCACAACGCCCCAGCCAAACGTGTCGTTGGCCTTGTTCCGTTCCAACACCGTCACCTTATGCGAGGGGTCGCGCAGTTTCATGGAGATCGCGAAATACAAACCGGCGGGGCCACCGCCCAGGCACAGAACTTTCATGGCCGTTCCTTTCAGAAAAGGTATTTTTGCAAGGTAACCCTTGTCAAAATAATTTCAAGCTTAAAGCATTCAGGCTTGAAAGTTTCGCCGATGCAGCGATGATACCGCCATGCTGATCATCGACACTTTCCCCGGCTACACCCGCCTGACCCTGAACCGGCCAGAGGCGCGTAATGCGCTGAACACCGCCCTTCTGGGTCAATTGGCAAAGGTGTTGACGGCACTTGGCGCCGATCCGGCCTGCCGTTCGGTTGTGCTGACCGGTGCGAATGGCAACTTCGCCGCTGGCGCAGATATCGTTGAAATAGAAACGAAAACTGCGGCTGAGGGTGCCGTAGACCCCCGCAAAGCCCATTGGTCGGCAATCCGGGCCTTCCCCAAACCCTTGATCGCTGCCATCGACGGATTTGCTTTGGGCGGCGGTTTTGAACTTGCCTTGATGGCCGATTTCATCGTCCTTGGCCCCACCGCCAAACTGGGCTTGCCCGAAACCAACCTGGGCCTGATCCCCGGCGCGGGGGGCGGCCAACGCCTTGCAGCCCTGACTGGTCGCGCCCGCGCCACCCGCATGATCCTGCTGGGCGAAATCATAGACACCGAAACCGCTTACACCTGCGGTATCGCCGCTTACAAAGCCGAACACGCGTTGATCGAGGCTGAGGGTCTGGCTGTCCGCCTTGCCGCCCGCGCACCCCTTGCCTTGATGGCCGCCAAACGCGCCCTGATTGCCAGCGAATCCGCCCGCGCGTTAACCATCGAACGCGAGGCCTTCGAGGCGCTGTTGGACAGCCATGACAAAACCGAAGGCATCCGCGCCTTCCGCGAGAAACGCAAACCTGACTTTCGGGGGGAATGATGATCGTTGGTGTTGTCGGCCTTGGCACGATGGGCCTTGGCATCGCGCAGGTTTATGCGGCCGCAGGGTATCAGGTTCTTGCAACTGACGCCTTTGAACCTGCCCGCGCCAACGCCGCTGCCCGCCTGCGCGCCGCCTTGGAACCCCGTGTTTCCAAGGGCGCTATGACGTCACAGGTGATGGAGGCAACGTTGGCCAACCTGCATGTCGTTGCGACACCGCAGGCCATGGCGAACGCTGATTTGGTTATTGAGGCGATCCTTGAAACCCTGCCTGCCAAGCAAGCGCTTTTTGAAACGCTTGAGGCTGTGGTCGCACCTAGAACCGTTCTTGCGACCAACACCTCGTCGCTTTCTGTCACGACAATCGCAACAGGCCTGCAGGTTCCAGAACGTTTGTTAGGACTGCACTTTTTCAACCCCGCTCCAGTTATGAAACTGGTTGAACTTGTTGCGCACGACGGCACCTCTGCCGATGCGCTGACGCTCGCCCGAAAGCTGACCGAGGCCGCTGGCAAGACCGTGATCCAATGCCCCGACCGCCCCGGCTTTATCGTCAACCGCTGTGCGCGCCCGTATTATGGGGAGGCGCTTGCCATGTTGGAAGAGGGCCGTACCGCCAGTGATATCGACGCTGCGATGCTGGCTGCCGGTTACAAAATCGGCCCACTCTCGCTGATCGACCTGATCGGTGCCGACATCAACCTCGCCGCGACTGAGGGTTTGCATGCCGCGCTGAAACACCCGCGCTACCACGTCTTTGACGCCCTGAAATCGCAGGTTTCCGCAGGCTATCTGGGGCGGAAGTCGGGCCGGGGCTTTGTGTTTCCTGAGGGGCCCGGCATCCCCCCGGCAGATGCCGCCGAAATCGCCCTGCGCATCGAAGCCACCCTTGCGAACGAGGCGGCGTGGCTTGTCGCCGAAGGCGGCGTGACGGCTGAAGGTATCGACCAAGCGTTGAAACTTGGCCTCAACTTTCCGCGTGGTCCCTTCGAATCCGCAGCGCTGCACGGCCACGCCCGCATCCGCGCCAAGCTGAACCAGCTAGAGGCCGCAGCGCCCCAACACCTGAAATCCCGCTATCTTTTGGCACCCGGCCTTTGATATTCGCTAAGGTTCGGAAACATCTGGACTATCTGAATTGACAGTGGCTTGCACACCTCCGGTCAAGCTTAGTCTGTGTTGCCCCCGGTCCCACACCCCAGTTGCGGCGACCTGAACGATTTCGATCTCGTCGCGCCCGGCTGCAAAGGCGCATGACGGTGCAGGGTCGTCGGCAAAGCACAGCCCCGGGTCACGCCCACGACCTGCATGGTTGACCAACCCTTTGTTACGCGACAAAAAAGGGGACAGGGCCGGGCCCTTGAAATTGGAGACTCCGATGACCCCTCGTGTCTCTGCGCTTGCACCCTTGCGTGAAAAGACGTTCCGCAACATCTGGCTGGCCAATCAGGTTTCCACCTTCGGGGGCTTGGTTCAGGGCGTCGGCGCGGCCTGGATGATGACAAGCCTGACCTCGTCAGAGAGCCTGATTGCCCTCGTTCAAGCCTCCACCACGCTGCCGGTCATGTTGTTTTCGATCTCTGCCGGGGCTTTGGCCGACAGTCTGGACCGGCGCATCATCATGCTGGTGGCGCAGGTCTTCATGCTGGTGGCCTCTGTCGGGCTGACGGTTTTTGCCTATGCCGGATGGCTGACCCCGTGGAGTCTTTTGGGCTTCACCTTCCTGATCGGGATTGGCACGGCGCTGAACAATCCGTCGTTTCAGGCGGGCCTTGGCGATATCGTTCCGCGCGAACATCTGCCCGAGGCGGTGTCGCTGAACGGGATCGGCTTCAACCTGATGCGCAGCGTCGGCCCGGCGATCGGCGGCCTTATCGTGGCCAGCGCCGGGGTAGCCGCTGCTTTTACCATCAACGCGCTGACCTACCTGCCGCTGATGGCGGTGCTTCTTTTGTGGCGACCCAAGCGCAAGCACGATCCGATTCCCCGAGAGACGTTCGGGCCTGCCGTGTCAGCCGGCCTGCGCTATGCGTCGATGTCGCCCAATCTGCTGCGGGTCATGACGCGTGGCATGGTGTTCGGTTTTGGCGCCATCTCTGTTCTTTCCCTTTTGCCGCTGGTTGCGCGAGATCTGCTGCACGGCGGGGCTGTGACCTACGGTGTGACGCTGGGCTGTTATGGGGTGGGCGCTGTGGCAGGCGGGCTGACGAATTCCCGCATCCGGCAAAGGTTCAGCAGCGAGGTCATTGTGCGGGCCGCGTTCTGCGGTTTTGCGCTGGCGGTTCTGACACTGGCAATCAGCCACAGCCTTTGGCTGAGCGTTCCGGCCCTGCTGGTTGCCGGGGCGAGTTGGGTGCTGGCCCTGTCGTTGTTCAACGTCACGGTCCAACTGTCCTCGCCCCGATGGGTGGTGGGGCGGATGCTGTCGATCTACCAGATGGCGACGTTTGGCGGCATGGCGCTTGGCAGTTGGACCTGGGGTGCTGCCGCTGGAACCGCTGGGTTGTCCGCAGCGCTGCAAATCGCCGGGCTTTGCATGCTCGCCGGGGCGGTATTGGGGTTGCGCTATGCCATGCCAGAGTTTGGCAAGGTCGATCTTGACCCGCTTGGCCAGTTCAAAGAGCCTGCGTTGCGGCTTGATTTGCGCGGGCGCAGCGGGCCGATCATGGTGATGATCGACTACATCATTAACCCTGACGCGATTGCCGAGTTCCTGTCCACTATGGTGGATCGCCGTCGCATTCGTCGCCGCGATGGCGCGCGCCAATGGGTTTTGTTGCGCGATCTGGAGCATGCCGACCGCTGGACGGAAAGCTACCATGTTGCAACCTGGGAGGATTACCTGCGCCACAACATGCGCCGGACCAAGGCAGATGCCGAGGTTTCCGACCGTCTTCTGGCATTGCATCAAGGTGCCGCCCCGCCGCAAGTCCACCGCATGATCGAGCGTCAAAGTGCGTTTCCGCATCACGACATGCCGCTGAAGGAAACCACCGAGCAGGTTTGACTTGGTTGCGCGGCTAGGGTGCGCAGAATTGCGTGTCGACGGACGTGCAATTTGAACCGTCAATTTATTCCAAACCGGCCATCGGAATTTGTGAAGTGGTCGCTGACGGGAACGGACCTGTGTCAAATGGCTGCCTGATCAACCATATCCCAGCGTCATATCGCACTGACCTTTTGAGTTGTCTGAACGCCGCGCCACCCTGACTGGCGTTTGAACCAACCTGCTGTCAAGGATGCTGCATTGCAAGGTCTGCCGCCTATTCCGCCGCATTCAGGGCCAGCATATTGGTCTGGAATGCGAGGCTTTCGACACCGTCGGTGATCTCTGCAATCTTCAGGGCGCTGCTTTGAATCGCAAGGATCGCCGTATTCGCCTCTTCGGTCACCTTGCAGCGCCCGTGCGGATTCTTCATCCGAGACGGCTGTTGCCTCGGCCACGCTTTCAGCGGCGGCCTTCGTAGTCTCCGTCAGGGTTGCTGTCGACAATGCGAGGGAAATCAGACTGTTGGACTGCTCTTTGGTGCGGACCGACAACGCATTGGAGCCGGTCACGATCTGCTTCATGTTAGTGTTGATCAGGCCGGTCGCCTCATTGATATCGGCGATACCGGTGGACTACTGCTCTGCCGTCGTGTTGGTATCGCGTTTCAGGTCCAACAGCACGCCGCGGTCGTCGCCCTTGATGCGGGCCGAAAGATCACCGTGCGCGATCCGCATCAGGACATCAGAGGCCTCCGCAATCGTCGTCTCAATCTCGGCCATCAGTAGGTTCAACTAGCCGGAAATCTGCTGCAAATCGGCCTCCGACGCATCAACCTGCAGGCGTCGCGAGAAATCACCGGCAACGGCGGCATCGACTGTAAAGCCAGGTTCGGTCTGGAACACGGCCAGCGCCCGTGGCCTTTGCGCAAAGGCTTGAGCGGCACCCTGTAGGTTGGCAATTTCGTCGCGACCTATGATGGGTCAGTCTGAGCGCGCCAGGTCGGCGGCAACCCCGCGGATTTTCAGGGCTGTGCTCCCACAAGGCGTTGTTGCGTAACTGTTAATTTGCACGCAAAACTGACCCGGGATTTGCATCGAGAACTGACCCACCAGTGGGTTATGTTCCGGGGGTCAGGCTGGGGTCAAGGCCTGTGTGATTTCCTTCTTTTTGCGGGTTGCTGCGGCTGAACTTGCCTTGAAGCGGAAGCTGTCGTTTCCGGTTTCCAGGATGTGGCAGCGGTGGGTGAGGCGGTCGAGGAGCGCGGTAGTCATCTTGGCGTCACCGAAGACATTGGCTCATTCGCTGTAGCTGAGGTTGGTGGTGATGATGACGCTGGTGCGTTCGTAAAGCTTGCTCAGGAGGTGGAACAGCAGTGCCCCACCTGATGCGCTGAACGGCAGGTAGCCCAGTTCATCCAAGATCACGAGATCAAGCCGTGTCAGGCTTTCGGCGATCTGACCGGCCTTACCCTTTGTCTTCTCCTGCTCCAGGGCATTGACCAGTTCGATGGTTGAGAAGAAGCGCACTTTGCGACGATGATGCTCGATGGCCTGGACACCCAAGGCTGTGGCGGCATGGGTCTTGCCGGTGCCCGGACCGCCGATGAGGACTACGTTTTGAGCGCCATCCAGGAACTCGCATTTGTGCAGATGGCGGATTGGGACCTCGTTGATCTCGCTGGCCATGAAGTCGAAGCCCGAGAGGTCTTTATAGGCCGGGAACCGCGCAGCCTTCATGTGATACGCGATGGAGCGCACCTCACGTTCGGCCATCTCGGCCTTCAGAAGCTGCGACAAGATCGGCACCGAGGACTCGAAGGCGGGGGCACCTTGTTCGGTCAGGTCGGTGACGGCTTGCGCCATGCCATACATCTTGAGGCTTCTGAGCATGATGACCACGGCAGCGGCGGCGGGATCATGACGCATTGCGGCCTCCGGCGATTTGGGCGCGCAGATCATCAGAACGTTCGACATTGGCTTTGGGCTCGCGGTGCAGCATCAGGGCCTGAGGGGTGTCGATGTTGGGCCCGTTGGTCGTTTTGCCGTCGACCAATCTGGACCTGTCGCGGTTTCGTTCCGGTCTTTTGAGAGCAATACTCGCCATCAAGGAGACCGGATATGGCAGCGATACACAGCGACGAGTTCAAGCGTGATGCAGTTCGCATTGCGACGACCAGCGTCCTGACGAGGCGTCAG
>JBBRKS010000039.1:0-28257 GCA_038231775.1 Rhodobacterales bacterium
CCCGGCGCAGGTCCGGGCCGCCATCGCAGCCTTGCCCGGCGCGCAACCGCTGCACGACGCCACCCGCGCTGTCCATGCGGCGGGCTTCTGGAATGGGGCGCTGTTGGCGGCGCGTGAGGATGTTGGCCGCCACAACGCGCTGGATAAACTGGCCGGGCACATGGTGCGCTCCGGCGCACACGCCAGTGGGGCGATCGTGCTGACCTCTCGTGTGTCGATCGACATGGTGCAAAAGGTGGCGGCCCTTGGCGCGCCGATCCTGATTGCCGTGTCAGCCCCCACCGCCCACGCCGTCACCCTGGCAGAGGCGGCAGGAATCACACTGATCGCCCTTGCCCGCCCCGACCGGTTTGAAGTTTTCACCCATCCAGGCCGCCTGTCCGCTGGCCCCGCCGCAGGAGAATCCCATGTCGCATGATGCCCCCCACGCCGACAACCGGGCCAAGCTGATCTACATGGCCAACCAGATCGCCAAATTCATGGAATCCAAGCCGCATGATGAAGGTCTGGCCGCTCTTTCCAGCCATATCAACGACTTCTGGGAACCCCGGATGCGCAAGCATTTGTTTGAGGTGCTGGATGCCGGCGGTCAGGGCCTGCGCCCGCTGGTTCTTGAAGCGGCAGAAACCATCCGCAGACCCGTGGCAGCCTGACACGCCCCAACCACATGCCGCAATCGCGCTGTACCGCCGACCCGTTACAGGATCGCGGGCGTCGCTTTGTTGCACTGCTGCCCGCCCCCTGCTGTGCAAGGTGCGGGCCATCGTTCAAGTTCACACATTGTGCAGCGTGCCGAAGTGGCTCATCCGCCGCCGCAGCGGTCGCGCGAAACTCCATCCTACGCATCCGGCCATTCGCAGCGCTCATCTGGTCGCAACCCTGTTGCTGTTGGCCCGAATGCTGCGTCAGACCTGTTCGGCCAGAACGCTCCGCAAATACTGGCCATAGTCGTTCTTGCGGAAGATCGCCGCCCGTGCGGCCAAGGCGTCCCGGTCAATCCATCCGGCGCGAAAGGCAATCTCGTCCGGGCAACCGACCTGCAACCCCTGCCTTGCCTGCAAGGTGCGCACAAAGTTGCCCGCATCCAGCAGGCTTGCATGCGTTCCGGTGTCCAGCCAGGCAAACCCGCGCCCCATCTTTTGTACACTCAACGTGCCGTCCTTCAGGTAAGTGTCCAGCAAATCAACGATTTCCAACTCGCCCCGGGCAGACGGCCTGATCGCCTTGGCCCGCGTCGCCGCCGTCCCATCCAGAAAATAAAGACCCGTCACCGCGAAATTTGATGGCGGCACGGCGGGCTTTTCGATGATTTCCAGCACCTTGCCAGCCCCATCAAACCTGACCACGCCATACCGCTCCGGGTCGGCCACGTGATAGCCAAACACCGTTCCGCCCACCGTTTGCTCAACTGCAGAAGCCAAAATCTCTGGCAGGCCGTGGCCGAAAAAGATGTTGTCGCCCAGCACCATGGCAGACGGCGCCCCGGCCAGAAAATCCTCAGCCAAAAGATACGCCTGCGCCAGCCCGTCGGGTGAGGGTTGGATGATATAGGTGATCTGCAGCCCCCACTGCGACCCGTCGCCCAACAGGCGGATGAACGCGGGCTGATCCTCGGGCGTCGAAATCAGGGCAATCTCGCGGATACCGGCCAGCATCAGCACGGACAGCGGATAATATACCATCGGCTTGTCATAAATCGGCAGCAGTTGCTTTGATACGCCCATCGTGATCGGCCACAGCCTGGACCCAGAGCCCCCGGCCAGAATGATGCCTTTCCGGTTCATGGCGTAAGCTCCTGTAAGATAAGGTCAAGTCCGGCGCGCCAGTCAGGCCGTGCGATGCCGAACGCAGCCTGAAACGCGCTGCAATCCAGCCGCGAATTCAGCGGGCGCTTGGCGGGTGTGGGGTAGGCAGAGGATGGAATCTCGTTGATCTGACAGGACAGACCCGCCCCCGCCATGATCTGGCGCGCAAAGCCCGCCCAGGATGTATCCGGTGCGCCGGCAAAGTGATGCGTGCCGCCCTTCGCACCGCCAACCAGCGCTTGTGCTGCCACAATCAGCGCATCGGCGATATCGGCGGCAGGCGTCGGCCCGCCAATCTGATCGGCTACAACGTTCAGACTGGCGCGTTCGGCCCCCAACCGCAGCATGGTTTTGACGAAATTCGCCCCATGCGCCGACACCACCCACGAGGTGCGCAGGATCAGATGCGAACCACCGGCGGCCCGCACCCCAACCTCACCCGCAAGCTTGGATCGGCCATACGCCCCCAGTGGGGCAGTGGGGTGATCGGGGTCAAACGCCAGATCGCCAGCCCCGTCAAAGACATAGTCGGTAGAGATGTGCAGGAAGGGCACCCCCTGTGCCGCACATTCCCGCGCCATTGCGGCAGGGGCAACCCCGTTGACAACAGTGGCAGCCGCCTCCTCGGCCTCGGCCTTGTCCACGGCGGTAAAGGCAGCCGCATTGATCACGGCGTCACAGTCGCCAATCGCGGCTGCACAGGCGGCAGGGTCGGCCAGATCGGCGTCACCCCGTCCAAGAAAACGCGCCGAGGCGCCATCAGGCAGCCGCCGCGCCAGTTCACGTGCCACCTGCCCGGTCTGCCCGAAAACCAGCAGCCTCATCCGCCAACCCCCAGCCGCTGCCCGACCCCCTGCCGGTCCAGCAATGGCTGCCACCAGGCCGCGTTGTCCAGCATCCAGCGCACCGTCTTGCGCAACCCCTGTTCCAGCGTGACCGACGGACGCCAGCCCAATTCGGTGCGGATGCGTGTCGGATCAATGGCATAGCGGGCGTCATGGCCGGGCCGGTCGGCCACGAAGGTGATCAGGCGGGCGTGCGGCGCACCGGTTGGGTGCATCTCGTCCATCAGGGTGCAGATCGCCGTCACAAGGTCGATATTGCGCGCCTCATTCTCGCCGCCGATGTTGTAGCTGGACCCGGTTTTGCCGTGCGCCACCACAGTCAGCAACGCGTTGGCGTGATCTTCGACATACAACCAGTCGCGGATGTTTTCGCCCGCCCCGTACACCGGAATAGCCCGGCCATGCAGCGCGTTCAGGATCACCACCGGGATCAGCTTTTCGGGAAAGTGATACGGCCCGTAGTTGTTGGAACAATTGGTCAACAGGATCGGCAACCCATACGTCTCTCCCCACGCCCGCACCAGATGGTCACTCGCGGCCTTGCTTGCCGAATAGGGGCTGCGTGGATCATAGGGGGTATCTTCCGTGAACTTGCCACTGACGCCAAGTGAACCAAACACCTCATCGGTTGAGATGTGATGAACGCGGAACCCGTCTGGCTTGCCACGGCGCATCCAATAGGCGCGGGCCGCCTCCAGCATGTTGAAAGTCCCGGTAATGTTGGTTTCTATAAAGTCCCCCGGCCCGTCAATCGACCGGTCCACATGGCTTTCTGCGGCCAGATGCATCACCGCATCAGGGGCATGCGCGGCAAAGATCATGTCAAGCCGGGCACGGTCGCGGATATCGGCATGTTCAAAACTGTAAAGCGGTGAATCGGCGACCTCGGCCACATTGGCCAGATTGGCCGCATAAGTCAGCGCATCAAGGTTTACCACCTCATGCCCCTTGGCCACCGCTTGGCGCACCACGGCCGATCCGATAAACCCCGCGCCTCCCGTCACCAAAAGCTTCATGCCCTGCCCCAGTCAAACGGGCTTTCCCAGCCGGACAGGAATGCCGCCACCTGATCTTTGGCCGACAACACCGGATCAGACACGCCCCAGTCTATGCCAAGATCAGGGTCGTTCCAGCGAATGGCGCCATCACAATCCGGCGCATAAACGTCCGAACATTTGTACTGCACCTCTGTATCGGGCTGCCGTGTGACAAAGCCGTGCAGAAAGCCCTTGGGCACCAGAAGCTGTTTGCCATTGTCCGGCGAAAGCTCAACCCCGACCCATTTGCCGTAACAGGGCGAGCCGCGCCTGACATCGACCGCCACATCGAAAATCGCGCCCCTTGTGCAGCGCACCAGCTTGTCCTGCGCATGGGGCGGGCGCTGAAAGTGCAAACCGCGCAACGTTCCTGCA
This sequence comes from Rhodobacterales bacterium, assembly GCA_038231775.1. Classification (GTDB taxonomy): domain Bacteria; phylum Pseudomonadota; class Alphaproteobacteria; order Rhodobacterales; family Rhodobacteraceae; genus Stagnihabitans. The sequence continues at coordinate 4,063 of JBBRKS010000039.1, forward strand.
GCGGCTGACATCGAATGGTTGTCCTGCACCCAAGCCATCTTCAGCCCCGCCTCGGTAAAGCGGGCGGCGTTAAACGTCTCACTGAACCAGCCCCGCGCATCGCCAAAACGCGCAGGCGTCAGCACAACCACATCCGGCAAGCTTGTCTGTTCGATTTTCATGCCCCTCTTTTGCGTGACACGCCCAATTTTGCCAAGGACTTTGTCGCATCTGACCACGCCCCCTATTGGAGTTTTGCCCCCCCTGCCGCATATAGAAGAAAAGTTTCCGCCGAATGAGGATGCCATGTTCGGAACAGCCCAACCCACACCCGCCGCCAAGACCCCCGCTTTCGCCGACCTGATCAAGGACGGCACCGAGGCGAGTTTCCTGAAAGACGTCATCGAAGAAAGCCGGACTGTGCCGGTCATTGTCGACTTCTGGGCACCGTGGTGCGGCCCGTGCAAGACGCTTGGTCCAGCGCTTGAGGCGGCGGTGATGGCCGCCAAGGGCCGCGTCAAGATGGTCAAGATTGACGTCGACAAGGCGCAAGGGCTGGCAGGCCAGTTGCGCATCCAGTCAATTCCCACCGTCTATGCCTTCTGGCAGGGCCAGCCGGTTGACGGTTTTCAGGGGGCTGTGCCGGGATCAGAGATCAAGAAGTTCGTCGACACCCTGTCCGCCATGGGTGGTGAGGCGGACGGCGGTCTGGCAGAGGCGCTTGAAGCTGCCGAACAGATGCTGACCGAAGGGGCCGCCGCCGACGCCGCCGAAACCTTTGCCGCCATTCTGGCCGAAGAGCCTGAAAATGCCGCCGCCTACGGGGGCCTGATCCGCGCCTATCTGGCGATTGACGAGATTGACAAGGCCGAGGCGCTGTTGAACGCCGCCCCGGCCAAAATCGCAAACGCGGCTGAACTGGTGGCCGCCCGCGCCCAGATCGAACTGGCGCGGCAGGCCGCCAAGGCCGGGCCCGAAACCGAACTGCGCGCCGCCCTTGCGCGTGATCCGGCCAACCGGCAGGTGATGTTCGACCTTGCCACCGCATTGCACGCTGAAGGCAAGGTGGAAGAGGCGGTTGATATGCTGTTGGACCTGTTCAAACTGGACCGCGACTGGAATGACGGTGCCGCCAAAGCGCAGTTGTTCACAATGTTCGGCGCTTTGAAACCGCAGGACCCCATCGTGCTGAAAGGCCGTCGCAGGCTGTCCTCGATGATCTTCGTCTGACCCCCGCATTTTCGTTTGACCCTTTGTCATTTGGGGGGGGCGTACTAGGTACAGTCTCATGAAAAAGTTTGCCGACCTGCCCGACACAATCGCCGTATTCCCGCTGCCCGGTGCAATCCTGTTGCCCCGCGCGCGGCTGCCGCTGCACATCTTTGAACCGCGCTATCTGGCGATGGTTGAAGACAGCCTGAAGTCTGACCGCCGCCTGATCGGCATGATCCAGCCGCGCGCAGGCACCGGAAATGCACCGCCCTTGTCGTCGGTCGGTTGTGCGGGGCGCATCACCTCGTTCTCGGAAACCGAGGATGGCCGTTACATGATCACCCTGACCGGCCTGTCGCGCTTTCGCGTGGCCGAAGAGGTCACCGGATTTGTGCCTTACCGGCGCTGCAAGGTCGACTGGATCAGCTTTACCAACGATCTGGGCGATGAGGAATCCGAGCCCGATTGTCCGCGTGCCGCCTTTCTGGAAAAGCTGGCCCGCTACCTGAAGGTACGCAATCTGGGCGTCGATTGGTCGACCCTGAAAGAGGCCGAGGATGAACTCTTGGTCAACGCGCTGGCCATGTTGTGCCCCTTTGCGCCCGAAGAAAAACAAGCCCTGCTGGAGGCGAAAACTCTGGCAGACCGTCGCCGCGTGCTGGAAACCCTGATCGCCTTTTCGATGCAATCGGGCGGCGCGGACGAGGTTCTGCAATGATCGATGTCCCAGCACCAGAGGCTGGCACCGATGCCCCTCCCGCTGCGGCCTTTGACCGCCGCATGCTGGAGGCGTTGGTTTGCCCGCGCACGCAAGCCCCCCTGCGCTACGACGCCCGCACGCAGGAACTGATCTCGGACGCCGCACAACTGGCCTTTGCCATCCGTGACGGCATCCCGATCATGCTGATCAGCGCCGCCCGCCCGCTGGAATAGCTGCCCCTGCGACCTGCAATATAGGGTCCGGACCCCACTGATTTGCGCTGTACGTGCATCGAATCGCCTCAGGGGCTTGACACCCAAGGCGTAAGACGCTTGGTAAAAAAAAGGTGCAACTGCAGGCTCGGATACCCTCACGTGACAAGATTCCTTACTCAATTCGCTGCCATGGCCATGCTTTCGGTACTGGCCGCCTGTGGATCACCCAAAACAGGGACGCAGTCCGCCCCACCGCCGCCTTTGCCGGGCTATGAAGCGATGGAGGATGGCGGTTTTGCCATCGAGGCGGTTGATCCGCGCCTGATGACTGACGGCTACCAAAAGACAGAGGTTGCCTATTCGGGCGACGAAAAGCCGGGCAGCATCGTGATCGACACGTTCGCCCGCAAACTCTACTTCATCGAAGAGGGTGGCATGGCGACGCGCTACGGCATCGCCGTTGGCCGTGAGGGGCTGTCGTTCCGTGGCGCTGGCGTCATTGGTCGCAAGGAAAAATGGCCATCCTGGACGCCGACCCACAACATGGTCCGCACCCGGCCCGACCTGTATCAAGAGTTTGCCGGCGGCATGTCGGGCGGGCTCGACAACCCGCTGGGATCGCGGGCGATGTATCTGTACCGCAACGGCAAGGACAGCAACTTCCGCATCCACGGCACGATCGACAACAGCTCGATCGGGCACGCCACCTCGGCGGGCTGCATCCGGTTGTTCAATCAGGACGCCATCGAACTGTTTGATCGGGTGAAGATCGGCGCACGGGTCAAGGTCCGCACGCTGGAAGAAAGCCTTGCCGCCGAAGGGCAGTATATGGAAGACGCCTATGGCCGCGCCGTGCCTGACACACCCGAGAATCAGGCCAAAAAGGTGACAGAGGCTGCAGCGCTTGCAGCGGCAGAGGCGGCAAACCCCGAACTCGCCGCCTACGACGCCGCCGCCCGCGCCGCCGAAGAAGCCGCCAAACGCCAGGCCGAGGCTGCAGGCGGCACCTAAAGCCGCCAGACTACGGTGAACACGGGCGGCGCTGACAGCCGCCCGAACACCTCACGCCAGAATGACGTAGTCTTTCAGCGTGGCTTCAATCACAGCCCAAGTACCCGTAAAACCCGGGCGGATGACATAACTGTCGCCCGCCCGAAGGTGCGTCTCGATCCCGGCACTGTCGGTCAGGATCGAATGCCCCTCAAGGATATGCACATATTCCCATTCGGCATAGCTGATCCGCCAGACGCCCACCGTCGCATGCCACAGGCCGACATACAGATTGCCGCGCTCTTCCAGGTTCCAGGTCGTATGGACCGGATCGCCCGCAACCACCCGGTCAACAGCCGGGCGGCTGATTTCAGGAATGATCCCGTCGCAGGTCACTTTTTGCACACTTGGATGGGGGGTCTGGGTCATGGTGGCTCCTTTTTGCCACCATTGCGCCTTAGCCTTGCATCCCCGTCAAGCCGCCACAGCGCCGCGTTGCAGCGCAAGATTGTTGCGGCGGCAGCCAAACCATGCCCATATTGCCAGCGATACGCCTTTGCGGAGCCTGAAAGATGAGCGCGACACCCACCAACGGCCCGAATGAGCGGCGATCCGTCCTGCCGCCGGACATCCGTGCCCGCAAGGGTCAGACGCCGCTTGTGGTGCTGACCGCCTATACCACACCGATGGCAAGGCTTGTGGATGCCTATTGCGACATGGCCCTGGTTGGCGATTCGGTTGGCATGGTGCTGCACGGTCTGCCCTCGACCCTTGGTGTCACGATGGAGATGATGATCCTGCACGGTCGTGCTGTGATGCGGGGTCTGACCAAGGCGATGGCGGTGATCGACATGCCGTTTGGCAGCTACGAGGAAAGCCCCCAGCAGGCCTACCGCAACGCCGCCCGCCTGATGGTGGAAACCGGTGCGCCCTCGGTCAAGCTGGAAGGTGGCGCCCATATGGCCGACACAATCGCGTTTCTGACCCAGCGCGGCGTGCCGGTCATGGCCCATATCGGCCTGACGCCCCAGTCGGTCAACACGCTGGGTGGTTACAAGGTGGTGGGCCGTGATGCTGAAGCGAACCGGGTGATGCAGGATGCCGCAGCGGTAGAGGCTGCCGGTGCCTTTGCCGTGGTGCTAGAGAAGGTGCCGGTTGGCCTTGCCGCCCGCATCACCCAAAGCTTGACCATTCCCACCATCGGCATCGGGGCAGGGGCGCAGTGTGACGGGCAGGTGCTGGTGGTCGATGACATGCTGGGCCTGTTCACCGAATTCCGCCCCAAATTCGTCAAGCGTTATGCCGACCTTGCCCAGACCGCAGACGCCGCCATCGCAGACTACGCCGCCGACGTCCGCGCCCGGCGTTTTCCGGGGCCAGAGCACGGCTTTGCCGACATCGTTGCGGTCAAGGCCCCATGATCCCGGTGCCACTGGTGCGCAGCACCGCCGACCTGCGCCCTCTGGTGCAGGTGTGGCAGGCGCAGGGCCAGTCCATCGGCGTGGTGCCAACCATGGGCGCGCTGCACGCAGGCCACCTTAGCCTTGTGCGCGCCGCACGCGGCCAGAACGACAGGGTGATCGTGACTATTTTCGTGAACCCGACCCAGTTCAACAACCCAGATGACCTCGCAAAATACCCAAGGACCGAATCTGCCGATGCCGCCCTGCTTGACCCCTACGGCATCGACGCAATTTTCGCGCCCACCCCGGATCAGGTCTATCCCGCTGGTTTTGCCACCAAAATCACCGTCTCGGGTGTCGCAGGTCCGTTAGAGGGCACCCTGCGGCCCGGCCATTTCGAAGGTGTGGCCACCGTCGTCGCCAAACTGTTCGGCATGACGCAGGCAACACGCGCTTACTTCGGCCAGAAGGATTGGCAGCAATTGCAGGTCGTAACCCGCATGGTTACCGATCTGAACATCCCGACCGAGGTGATCGGCTGCGCCACCCTGCGCGAGGCGGACGGCCTTGCCATGTCGTCGCGCAACATGCGCCTGTCGGTCAGCGCCCGCACCACCGCCCCGGCGCTTTACGCCGCGATGACCGCCGCCGCCGGTGCCATCCGCGCTGGTCAGCCGCCAGAAACCTCGCTCGCCAAGGCGCGCCAGTCGATCAGTGCCGCGGGCTTTGACACCATCGAATACCTGACCCTGCGCGACGCCGAAACGCTGCAAACCTCCACCGACCTGTCGCGCCCCCTGCGCCTGCTGGCTGTCGCGACCATTGGTGGCGTCCGGCTGATCGACAACATCGCCGTTTAGCTTCGCCTTGCAGGCACCCCCAACCGTGGTTACCTAAAGCCCCACATAGAAAGGCGCGCCATGCCGGAACTGATCATCGGTGGATTTGTCGGCCTGACGCTGCTGTATGTCGCGCTGACGATCTACGCCCGCTCTGTCCACCGCGAAAACCTTGAAAACCAGTTTGACGCCGGTGGCATTCCCGGCCTGCGTGAGGTTTATATTCGCGACGGCCTGACAACTTATGATCGCAGTTTGCGCAAGCGGGCTTTGGTTCTGGTCTATGTGATCCCGGTGGTGCTGATCGTGGCGATCGCCTATGTGGTAAACCACTCGTAAGGAGGCTGCGATGCGCAAGGTGAAATGGGCGATCTGGGGAGTGTTGGCCCTGCTTGCCGTGGCGTTTCTGGACTACACGCTGCCCCAGCACGATGTTGTGCGCATCACGGGTCTGGACAACCGGCAAACCACGGTCAGTTGGATCAACAAATACTTCTACGCCTCGCCCGATTCCGGCACGGCCGAATCCGCCACCAACCGCTATGTCCGGCTGATCTACACCGCCAAGCCGGACGGCAGCACCGGCACCGTGTTTCGCAATGAGGATACCGGCTGGATCTGGCCGCCCTATTTCAAATACGACAGCTCCAACATTCAGTCCGCCGCCGCGAACTACCAATCGACCGAGGCGGCCCCGAAATGGGTGATGATCACGCATTACGGCTGGCGCATCGCGGTCCTGTCAATCTACCCCAACGCCGTGCGGATCACCGAAGTTTCCGGCCCCGACTACAGCTATTTCCCATGGCTGAACCTTGTGATTCTGATCCTGCTTGCCGCCCTGATCTTCATGCTGCGCCGGATGTGGCTGCAGTTCTGGGACCGTATGGTGGACCCCGCCGTGGCAGAGGCGCAAGAGGCCGGCGACCGCACCCGCAACTGGTTTTCACGCCTCTTTACCCGCAAATCCTGACTGTGTCGGCAGCAAGCGCAGATGGCCGGTGTGATATCACCGGTTAACAATACCTAAAGATTTTTCGCGAAATACAGCAATATCAATAGCTTAATAGCTATAACACGTGTGTTATCGTGTGATATTCAGGCGGTTTAACACGCATCGCGGTGGCGCCGATCCAAGGCGCCACCCTACCTTACCCGCGCAAAACCCCGCCCGTGGCCTTGCTGACCTTTTCAACGATCCTGGCCGAAACCGCCTCAATCTCGGCATCGGTCAGGGTCTTGTCACGCGGCTGCAACCGCACGGTCAGGGCGATGCTTTTCTTGCCAGCGCCCATCTGCGCCTCGGCCTTTTCTCCGGTGAACTGGTCGAACACCTTCACGCTGTCGATCAGGACCTTGTCCGCGCCAAGGGCCGCATTCACCGCCGTCAAAGCCTCAACACGGGCATCGACCACAAAGGCAAAGTCGCGGTCCACGGCTTGCAGGTCAGACAGGGTCAGCGCGGCGCGGGTCGGGGTCTTGACCTTGGGCGCGGGCACGGCCGCGATGGAAACGGTAAAGGCCACAGCCGGACCCTTGACCCCCATCGCCTGCAAGACCTTGGGGTGCACCTCGCCAAAGCTGGCCAGCGCAATCGGCCCCAGACCAATCACGCCCGACCGGCCCGGATGCCACCAATCCGCCACCTTGCGGCTGATCTGAACCCGAACCGGCGCGCCAAGGGCCGCCAGAACCGCCTCGGCATCGGCCTTGGCATCAAACACGTCAACCGGACGCCGCGACCCGAACGGGTCACGCGGCGCGACTTGGCCGATCAACAGACCAGACGCGTGCAAGCTTTGCTCACCCGGCTCCCCACCGCTGAAAGTTGGCCCCACCTCGAACAGGGCCAGATCGGCAAAACCGCGCGCCTGATTGCGGGCCGCCGCGCGTAAAAGGCCGGGCAGCAGGTCGGGCCGCATATGGGTCATCTCGGATGAGATGGGGTTGTCGATCCGCACCGCGTCTGACCCGCCCCCGAACAGGCGGGCGGCATCGCCGTCAATGAAGCTGTAGGTAACGCATTCGTTGTAGCCCAGGCCCGCAATCATCCGCCGCGCTGCCCGCTCGCGAACCTGCAACGGGGTCAGAATTGGACGTGGCACGCCGGTGTTGGTGCGCGGCAAGGGCCGACCCTGCAGCTTGGTCAACGAGGCGATGCGGGCGACTTCTTCGACCAGATCAGCCTCACCCAGCACATCGGGACGCCAGGTCGGCGGGGTCGCCATATCGCCGTGCAGGGTGAAACCCAAAGCCTCCAGCGTCTGGCGCTGCACCGCCTCGGGGATGTCCATACCGACCAATGAGATCAGGCGGGCCGGGTCCAGCTTGTAGGCGCGCGATACATCCAACGGCGCACCGTCCTGCACGATGGTCGAGGCTTCACCGCCGCACAGATCAAGGATCATCTGCGTCGCAAGCGCCAGTCCGGCCAGGGTGAACGCCGGATCGACACCGCGTTCAAAGCGGTAGCGGGCGTCAGAGTTGATCTTCAGCGCACGCCCGGTCGAGGCGATCGTGATCGGGTCCCAGTAGGCACTTTCAAGGAAAACGTCGGTGGTCGCCTCGCTGCAGCCAGACACCGCCCCACCCATGATACCGGCCAGCGACTCCACCCCGGCGTCGTCCGAAATCACCATCATCCCGGCGCGCAGGGTGTACGTCTTGCCGTCCAGCGCCGGAAACTCCTCACCGCCAACTGCGCCGTGGATGCGCAGGTCGCCGGTGACCTTGCCCGCGTCAAACACGTGCAGCGGGCGGTTCAGGCCGTAGGTGAAGTAGTTCGTCACGTCGACCAGTGCTGAAATCGGACGCAAGCCAATGGCTTTCAACCGCTGTTGCAACCAATCGGGAGAGGGGCCGTTGGTCACGCCGCGAATGGTGCGGCCAGCGAAATGCGGGCAGCCCTTGGCCTGCAAATCCGCGTCAATCGCCACGCCAATCGGCGAGGGGAAGCTGCCGTTGATCACCGGAACCACAAGCGGCTTCAGCGTGCCAAGCCCACGCGCCGCCAGATCACGCGCCACACCGCGCACGGCCAAGGCATCCGGGCGGTTGGGCGTGATCTTGATATGGATCATCGGGTCCACCGTGGCGGGGCGGTTCGCGGCCAGCCAATCGACAAACTTCTCACCCACCTCACCCGAGGGCAACTCGATGATGCCGTTGTGTTCGTCGGACAGTTCCAGTTCGCGTTCCGACGCCATCATGCCGTGGCTTTCGACACCGCGAATTTTGCCGACCCCCAGCGTCACGTCAATGCCGGGCACATAGTCGCCGGGTTTGCACAACACGACGGTGATGCCTTCGCGCGCGTTCGGCGCACCGCACACGATCTGCTTTTCGCCCTCATCGGTCAGCACGCGGCAGACCCGCAGCTTGTCGGCGTCCGGGTGCTTTTCGGCGTGCAGGATCTTGGCCAGCGTAAACGGTGCCAGACGGGCGGCGGGGTTCACCACCTCTTCCACCTCAAGGCCAAGATCAGTCAACGCCTCGGTGATCGCATCAAGCGGTGCCGTGGTGTCAAGATGATCCTTAAGCCAGGACAACGTGAACTTCATAACAGCCTCCGCCTAAGGTGATCGCTGCGCGGGATAGCGCATCGCGCGGCCAAGGGAAAGCGTTTCGCTTATGGAAACGGCCTGTTGCCAAGCCACCGTAACCCTTTGGCAAGGACGCCGCGCTATAGAGGTCGGATGGATGACATGCTGCGAATCCCCAAAGACCGGCCCAAGCGCCACCCGCTGATCCTTGTGGTGGTGATGGCCGTCACCATTCTGATGTTTTGGGTGACGTACAGACGCTAGGACGACAGCCCGCCGGGCAGGTCTGGCATATCAAGTGCCGCAAACCCGTAATGCCGCAGCCAGCGCAGGTCGCTTTCGAAAAAGGCGCGCAGGTCGGGGATGCCATATTTCAACATCGCGATGCGGTCGATGCCCATGCCAAAGGCGAAACCTTGCCATTTTGTCGGATCGACGCCAGCAGAGGCCAGAACCTTGGGATGAACCATGCCGGACCACAAAATCTCAAGCCAGCTGTCGCCTTGACCGATTTTCAGCTGCCCCCCCTCCCATGAACAGCGGATATCCACCTCGGCTGAGGGTTCGGTGAAGGGGAAATGGCTGGCACGAAAGCGCAGTTCGACCGAGGGCACTTCAAAGAAGGCGCGGCAGAATTCCTCCAGCGTCCATTTCAGGTTGGCCATCGAAATGTCGCGGTCAATCGCCAGACCCTCAACCTGATGGAACATCGGCGCGTGGGTCTGGTCCATGTCCATCCGGTAGACGCGGCCGGGTGCGATCACGCGGATCGGCGCACCCTGGGCAGCCATGGCGCGGATTTGCACCGGAGAGGTATGGGTGCGCAGCACATGCGGTGGGCGCGGATCGTCGGCAGCGCGGGCCATGAAGAAGGTGTCATGTTCCTGCCGGGCCGGGTGTTCGGGCGGAATGTTCAGGGCGTCGAAATTGTACCAGTCGGATTCGATCTGCGGCCCTTCGGCCACGGCAAAGCCCATGTCACCGAAAATCGCCGTCAGTTCCTCCATCACCTGCGACACCGGATGGATCGACCCACGCGGACGCGGGCGGCCCGGCAGGGTGACGTCCAGCCATTCAGACCGCAGGCGTTCATCGAGGGCTGCGTCCGACAGGCCAGCCTTTTTGGCGCGCAGGGCCGCGTCAATTTCATCCTTCAGCAGGTTCAGGTTGGCGCCTGCGGCCTTGCGGTCTTCGGGTGCCATTTTGCCGAGTGACGCCATCAGCGCCGACACTTCGCCCTTTTTACCAAGCGCAGACAGACGCACCTCTTCCAGCGCGGGTTCGTCCAAGGCAGCCGCCACGGCGGTCAGGTATTTGGCTTTCAGCGCGTCGAGCCCGTCCATGGCAGCCTCATCAGGTTCTTGTTGCGTCGCAGTTCCGGGTCGTGCAGTCGGCAAGGTGCTAGCCGGATGGGGGGCAGGATGCAAGTGGCGCGTCAGTCCGGGCGCAACACGGCGCGGAGTTTCGGGGTCAGCATTGCGATCAGGTCAGGGTCGCGATAGCCAAATCGGTCGGGGATGTTCAGTGTAACGATATGCTTGGCGCGCAAGTGGCTGGGAAACAGTGCTTTCAGGCGTTTGGCCTGCCGCGCTTCCATCACAAAGATCACGTCGGCCCATGTCAGATGGTCCTAGCTTAGCGGTTCATCGGCGTCGGGGCTAAGGCCTGCGAAGTCCGCCGCGATGCCGCAGCTTACGGCAATGTCGGCGGCCGTCGGGCTGCGCATCCGGGCTTTGCCGCAGTCGAACAGGGCGTTCATGCCGCACCGGGCCATAAATGAAAAAGCCCCACGTAAAGTGGGGCTGTTCCGGAAATCTTGGTCAGATCAAGCGGCAGCGGGCAAGGCGGCTTTGGCTTGGGCTGCGATGGCGTTGAACGCCTCTGGCTCGCGCACGGCCAGGTCGGCGAGCACCTTGCGGTCGACCATGATGCCAGCCTTGTTCAGGCCATCAATCAGGCGCGAATAGGTGAAGGCCGGGTCGAACAAACGCACGGCGGCGTTGATACGGGCGATCCACAGCACGCGGAACTGACGCTTGCGGGCCTTGCGGTCACGCGTGGCGTATTGCTGGGCCTTGTCGACCGCCTGCGTGGCAGTCTTGAAGTTGGTAGAGCGGGCGGCGTAGTAGCCAGCCGCCTTGGCGATCACCTTGCGGTGGCGGGCGTGTGTTACGACGCCGGATTTGACGCGGGACATATCTGGCTCCTATCTAGCGGTTGTACGGCATGTACTTCTTGACGATTTTCGCATCGCTGTCGGACAGGATCATGGTCCCTGCCGAGTTGCGCACGAATTTCGCCGAGCGTTTGATCATGCCGTGACGCTTGCCTGCGGGGCCAGCTTTCACGCGCCCGGAAGCCGTGAAGCTGAAGCGCTTCTTGGCCGCCGATTTGGTCTTCATCTTGGGCATTTCGATCTCCGTCGTTGCAGGCACGACTCGGCATGCCACGTGGGCCGGCCGTGCGGGGTATTCAGAACGTGCCGTATAGGGGCAGGTCGGCTGCGGCGCAAGGACCCGGGCGCAGGATTATTTGGTGAAGCGCGCAAAGACCCGCATGAAAACGTCGGGCATTTCCGAAATCGTATAGCCGCGCCCGTGCTGGGTCAGGGCAACGACGATCAGAACCCCGCCAACCAGAACCAGAATAGAGCCAGCGCGCGGGACTGACCCATCGACCCACGATGACAACAACGTGGGCACCGCCAGCACAATCGCCAGCACGCCCACGACAATGATAAGGTCGGTATCCATCAAACCCTTGGCCCCGATTGTTCCGCCGAAAACCCCGGCGTTGAAAGTTCCGACGCTGAAAATGTCGTCGTTGATCCGGAAATTATTCCGGATCAACCCGCGAAATCAACCTCTCATCGCAGGGTGCGACGCGCAGGACGTTGGTCGTGCCCTTGACGTTGAAGGGAAGCCCGGCGGTCAGCACGATCATATCCTCTACCCCGGCAAAGCCATCGGTGCGCGCCGCTTTCACAGCGGCCAGAACGGCACCTTTCAGACGGTCCTGCGGTTCGCAGATCACACAATGCGTGCCCCATGTCAGGGCCAGACGACGTGCGGTGGACATCAGGGGGGTCAGCGCAATGATCGGAACCCGGGGCCGTTCGCGTGAGACCAGCGCTGCCGTCGTACCGGTTTGGCTGAACGAGCAGATCGCCTTGATGTTGGTCGCCTCGGCAATCTCACGCGCCGCGGCGACAATCCCGTCGGCGATGGATTCGCGGCGGACCATTCGGCTTGCCTCGATCACCTGACGGTAGGTCGGGTCTTTTTCGACAGAGATGGCGACGTTGTTCATCGTCGTCACGGCCTCAATCGGGTATTTGCCCGCTGCCGATTCGGCTGACAGCATGATGGCGTCGGCACCTTCATAAATGGCGGTTGCGACGTCAGAGACTTCGGCACGGGTCGGCACCGGTGCTTCGATCATCGATTCCAGCATCTGGGTCGCCACGATCACCGGCTTGGCGGCAGCGCGTGCGCCCCGGATCAGGCGCTTTTGGATCGGCGGCACGGTGTAAACCGGCAATTCAACGCCAAGGTCGCCGCGCGCCACCATGATGCCGTCCGACACTTGCAGAATGGCGTCATAGGCTTTGACAGCGGCGGGCTTTTCGATCTTGGCCATGATGGCAGCGCGACCATGGGCCATGGCACGGGCTTCTATCACATCTTCGGGGCGCTGCACGAACGACAAGGCCAGCCAGTCAACCCCAAGTTCGCAAGCAAACTCCAGATCGACGCGGTCCTTTTCGGACAGCGCGGCCACTGGCAGCAACACGTCGGGCACGTTCACGCCCTTGCGGTTTGAAATGGTGCCGCCGACGGTCACGGTGCAATCGGCATGATCGGCGCCGCATTCGTCAACGCGCACGGCAATCTTGCCGTCATTGACCAACAGCGAGGCGCCGGGTTCCAGCGCTGCAAAAATCTCGGGGTGCGGCAGTTGCACGCGGTTCACATCGCCGGGGGCCGCCGACAGGTCCATGCGGAACTTGGCACCGACAACCAGCTCTTCGCTGCCATTGGCAAAGGTGCCGACGCGCAGTTTGGGGCCCTGAAGGTCGGCCAGAATGCCGATCGGGCGGCCAAGATCCGCTTCGACCTTGCGGATGATGGTGTGGCGGCCACGAATGTCATCATGGGTGCCGTGGCTCATGTTCAGGCGGAACACGTCGGCTCCGGCTTCGAACAAAGCGCGGATGGTTGCGTAGTCGCTGGAGGCCGGGCCCAAAGTGGCCACGATCTTGACGTTCCGAAGGCGTCTCATGCCTTGATCCTTTTTGTCGTGTTCCGAGGTTACGGTGGGCCGCCGGTCTTATGGCTCAATTGTCCGAGCGGAGCAACTGGCCGGTGAGGCCCCGGCTGGTTTGGCATCAAGTTTGTGCCCGATGGGTCAGGCGATGCGCCCATTGTTCGGGCATTCCGGCGGCTGACGCGATTTTGACCCCGTGGGAGATTCCCTTTTCGGACCGCAGTCGTTAGGAAAGATGCAAGGGAGTCCGCATATGCCGCCGTTCCATATCTTTGGTGAAGACCGCCCCGGCCGCTGGCTGGTGACCTGCGACCATGCGTCAAACCGTGTGCCTGCCGATGTGTGTGGTGGCGATCTGGGGGTGTCAGCCGAAGATATGGGGCGCCACATCGCCTGGGATGTCGGTGCACGCGGCGTGGCCGAGGCTTTGGGGGTCGCCCTGAACAGCCCGGTGATTTCCAGCGATTTCAGTCGTCTGGTGATGGATGCCAATAGGGGCGAGGAAGACCCCACGCTGGTCATGCAGATCTATGACGGCACCATCGTTCCCGGCAATGCGCGCATTCCGGGCGCAGAGGTAGAGCGGCGCTTGGCGACGTTGTACCGGCCCTATCATGCCGCCCTTACCCGGCTGGCAGCACGGCAGTCCGATACCGTCATTGTCGCCGTGCACTCTTTCACGCCCTGTCTGCGCGGGCGTGCGCCTCGGCCCTGGCAGGTCGGCATTCTGTATTCACACCTTGACCCACGCCTGTCGCGCCCGCTGATTGACGCTTTGCGCGCCGCCCCCGACCTGTGTGTCGGCGACAACGAACCTTACGATGGCCATCTGCCGGGCGATTCGATAGACATGCACGCTTTGCAACCCGGGCGGCACAACACCTTGATCGAGGTGCGGTCCGACCTTATTGTTAACTCTGCGGGGCAAGTGGCTTGGGGCCAGCGCCTCGCCCCCGTTCTGAAACGCGCTTTGGAGGTGGTTGATGCAGCTTGATGACGCCACCCGGCAAAAGCTTGAGGCGGCAGCGTTTCGAGCCCTGATGCATCACCTGCTGGACCAGCGCCCCGATGTGCAGAACATTGACCTGATGAACCTGGCAGTCTTTTGCCGCAACTGCCTGAGCCGCTGGTACAACGAGGCCGCCACCGCCGAAGGCATTGCGATGACCAAGGACGAGGCGCGGCAGATCGTCTACGGCATGCCCTACGCCGATTGGATGGCGCAAAACCAGACGGCGGCGGATGACGCCAAGAAGGCCGCGTTCGAGCTGGCTTTTGCTGCGAATGTCGGTGGCACGCCTTCTGAAAAGAGCTAGCTGACTGCTGGTTCGATCTTACAAAGCTCCATTTCACCCGTCGATCTGCACGCAGGCTTGACTGGATCGTGGTTTCAATGGTTCGATGTAGGGCAGAACCTATTTTATCGGAGCATTTTTATTTTGGGCTTCCCGGCAGCGCGCCTTGGCGATTTGCACGTTTGCCCGGCATTTAACGGCCCTGTCCCACATGTGGGTGGTCCGATACTTCCCGCATGCGAGCCGACAGTTATTATCGGTGGTATGCCTGCGGCGCGGATCACCGACATGGCGCAGTGTGTCGGGCCGCCCGATGTGATCTCGTCCGGGGCAGGCAACGTGCTGATTGGTAGAAAGCCCGCTGCCAGAATTCTTGACTCTTGCGGACATGGTGGTGCGATCGTGTTGGGATGCTTCACCGTCCTGATCGGAACGCAAGGTGGCGCGACAGCACATCTGTCCGCTGGACAGGTGGCAGGTGTTCTGGGTGCTGCTGCTTTTCCCGGGCAGCAGACTTACGGCAATTGTGGCGTACAATCTTCGGCCGAGATCATCTTTCTTTCGACCGGCAAGCGCCCGGGCGAGGACGAGATCCTGAACTATGCCCTCAGTCACGATCTGGCGGATCAGTCGACTAACCCCCTTGAGCGCGGCGGGACCAATCCAGAACGTCGCCAGCAACTCTTGGCCGCTTACGGCGTCGACAGTACCATCCAGCCAACCACCCGCGAAAGTCTGGGCCAGGTGATCCGTGACGGAAACTCTGCGATCATCAGCGCTGATGCCGGTCTGCTTTGGAATGATCCTGCCTACCTGGGAGGTGGTCATGCGGTGACAGTGACCGGCGGCACATTCGATTCCGATGGCAATCTGCAGACGGTGATGGTGAATGACACAGGCACAGGGCAGCGCCATGAAATGCCGGCGAATGACTTCTTTAACGCGACCGACAACTATGCACCGGGAAGCCAGATGAACGTGCCCAACAACCCAGTATCCCCGAGGTAACCGACGTGTACACTTCTTTCCCCGCCGGAACCATTTCACGTGCCAGAAAGCTGGGGCTTGCGCGGGCTGGGTCTGCCGTCAGCGACGAGGATTTCATCGGTGCCGATCTTGCAGAGCCTGTGGATGGAAAGCCGGGCCTGACGCTGGCAATCTTTCCAACGGTTGGTCGGGTTCCGGGCGGGCCGAACCTGTGCCGACCAGCCAAACTGCTGATCCGTGTGTCGTTGCCCGACGGCCTGTTGGTGTACACGCACGCCATCAGACCCGGCTCTATCCCCGGTGCTCGACCCGATGGTTTTCTTGGCAGCTTTTCAGACGACCCGCCCGCTTCGGTTCAGGACTACATGAAGGATAAGAATGCCTGGACCGATGGGCTGGATCGGATCGGCGACGCGGTTGCAAGGCAAACGAGTGCTGGTGAGAGGGCCGCGCTGCTGGCGATCTATGATCGTGCGCCGTGGAAGATGCTGCAGCCCACCTACAAAGCCATCGCGCCCACTTTCATTCGCTGGCTGTCGTCCTGAGGTTTGGACGTTGCAGTCAGCCGATTTTGAACACGTCGGACCGCGTCTGTCCGCTCAAACGTGGGTTGTGCACCGATGAACTGCGACGCACGTCTGTTGCGACCGCACGCTTTGTCCGCTCAATTCTGGCAAAGATCTAAGGCGGAGGGTCTGAAAAGGCCGTCGGCCTTTCCAGCCCTGCCACCGCATCGTCAGATCGCCGTCTTGCGCATCTCTTCCAGATAGATCTCGCGCAGGCGGGTCACGACGGTGCCGGGTTTGCCGGTGCCCACTTGCGTGCCGTCAATTTCAACCACCGGCATCACAAAGGCGGAGGCGGAGGTCACAAACGCCTCATCCGCCGCTTGTGCTTCGGCGATGGTGAACGGGCGCTCTTCGACCTCCATCTGCGCTTCGGCGGCAAAGCGCAGCACGGCAACGCGGGTGATGCCGTGCAGAATATCGGACGAAAGCTGCCGCGTGATGATCCGGTTGCCCTTGACGATATAGGCGTTGTTCGAGGTGCCCTCGGTCACCGCCCCGTCCTCAACCAGCCAGGCGTCGTCGACATGGGCCTTTTTGGCTGCCATCTTCGCCATCGACGGATACAAAAGCTGGGTCGTCTTGATGTCGCGCCGACCCCAGCGGATGTCGGGGGCAGAGATCACCTTCCAGCCGGTTTTCGCCGCCGGATTTTCAGCCAGCCCGGGTTTGGACTGGGTGAACATCACGACCGTGGGCGGCACTTCGGGGACCGGATAAGCAAAGTCCCGGTCGCCGGGATTGCCGCGTGTCACTTGCAGATAGACCATGCCGTCAAGGACCGCATTGCGCGCCACGAGGTCGCGGAACAGGGTCAGCCATTCGGCGTCGGTGTGGGGGTTTGTCATCTCAAGTTCCGACAGGCTGCGGGCCAGACGGACGCAATGGCCGTCAAAGTCGATGAGCCTGGCCCCCAGAACCGAGGTTACTTCGTACACCCCGTCCGCCATCAGAAAGCCGCGGTCAAAGACAGAAACCACAGCCTCGGCCTCAGGAACGAAGGCGCCATTGACGTAAACGATACGGGTCATGTTCTATTCCCAAATGGCCTTTTCAGGCGGATGGACCCCGTGGCTGTCAATGGTTCGGGGGTGTCGCGGTCTTGGGACAGAAGTGGCGGGCCGTCAAGGTCTGTTCGGCTTTGGCTGTGGTAGGGATTTTGGGTGTGATATCTTGGGATAACACACGTGTTATAGGCTTTAGTGAATTGATATTAAACGATTATAATATTTTTGTTAACTTGTTGTTAACCCGTGATTTCACAGGAAGCGGAGCGCAAGTACGGGGTTTGACGGGGCAGGCGCGGTATCCTTGCGATGTCGGGCGGCGCGTTTTTGCCAACTGTGAGGCCATTCTTTGCTGCAACTGCGAAAGGTGCTTGTCGTCCCTAGCGCAACAATATATCAACCAAGTCTGATCTTCGGTAATATCATTGCGAGGCCGCTTTGTCCTTTCGCCTGCAACCTGCCCCTCCGGCCCGCCCCAACCGATGCCAGTTGTTCGGCCCCGGTTCGCGCCCGGCGCTGTTCGACAAGATGGCGGCCTCGGCTGCTGATGTGATCAACATTGACCTTGAGGATTCGGTTGCCCCTGATGACAAGCCGCAAGCCCGCGCCCATGTGATCGAGGCGATTTCGGCGGTGGACTGGGGCCGCAAGACACTGTCGGTGCGGATCAACGCTCTGGACACGCCGTTCTGGTATCGTGACGTGGTGGACCTGCTGGAACAGGGCGGTGATCGGCTGGATCAGATCATGATCCCCAAGGTTGGCTGTGCCGAAGATATCTATGCGGTTGATGCGCTGGTCACCGCCGTTGAACGCGCAATGGGTCGCACCAAAAAGATCGGGTTTGAGGTGATCATCGAATCAGCCGCAGGGATTTCGCATGTCGAGGCGATTGCCGCCGCCTCGCCCCGTCTGACCGCTATGAGTCTCGGGGCGGCGGATTTTGCGGCCTCCATGGGGATGCAGACCACCGGAATTGGCGGGACGCAGGAGAATTATTACATGCTGCAAAACGGGGCGCGGCATTGGTCGGACCCTTGGCACTGGGCGCAGACGGCGATTGTGGCGGCGTGCCGGACCCATGGGCTGTTGCCCGTCGATGGGCCGTTTGGCGATTTCAGCGATGATGAGGGATTTCGTGCACAGGCGCGCCGGTCGGCCACTTTGGGCATGGTGGGCAAATGGGCGATCCATCCGAGGCAAATTGCGCTGGCGAATGAGGTGTTTACCCCCTCAGCCACGCAGGTGACCGAGGCGCGTGAGATTCTGACCGCGATGACAGAGGCCAAGGCGCGCGGAGAGGGGGCCGCGGTCTACAAGGGGCGGCTGGTTGACATCGCGTCAATCCGGCAGGCTGAAGGGATCGTGGCGCAGGCGGAACTGGTGGGGGCCGCGTGATCTTGCCACCGCTTGATCCTGCCGTTGAGAGATGTTGACTCGGTGCACGTAAAACGGGCAAAGATAACGCCGAGTTGATCAGTTACCCAGCTGCCGCGGGAGGGGAGGCCCAAGGCAGCACATGGGGAGGACACGCGCCCTGCGCCCTTGCGGCTGCGGGGCGCGTTGGTTTTCGGGGCTTCGGTAAAGGTTGGGGTTGAGCGGCGGTCGGGCTTGGGGGTTTCATGGCTTGGTTGCATCTTTGGCCCCGTGCCGCCATATAGGGGCGCAAGACTCGGCCTTTTGACAGGACTTCTGGGGGACCCCGATGAACTATCTGGAATTCGAAAAACCCCTGTCCGAGATTGAAGGCAAGGCCGAAGAATTGCGCGCAATGGGGCGGTCAAACCCGGCGATGGACGTGTCAAAAGAGGCAGAGGCGCTGGACCGCAAGGCGGATCAGATGCTGCGCGATTTGTACAAGGGGCTGTCGCCGTGGCAGAAATGTCTGGTGGCGCGCCATCCGGACCGCCCGCATTGCCGCGATTACATCGAGGCGTTGTTCACCGAATTCACGCCACTGGCCGGTGACCGCAATTTTGCAGATGATCATGCGGTGATGGGCGGGCTGGCGCGGTTCAACGATATGCCGGTGCTGGTGATGGGGCAGGAAAAGGGCCACGACACCAAGACTCGGATCGAGCGCAACTTTGGCATGGCGCGCCCCGAAGGCTACCGCAAGGCGATCCGCCTGATGGAGATGGCCGACCGGTTCCGGCTGCCGGTGATCACGCTGGTGGACACGCCCGGGGCCTATCCCGGCAAGGGCGCTGAAGAGCGCGGTCAGGCCGAGGCGATTGCACGGGCGACTGAGAAAAGCCTGCAGATCGGGGTGCCGGTGATTTCGGTGATCGTGGGGGAAGGCGGGTCGGGCGGGGCTGTCGCCCTGGCCACAGCCAACCGGATCGCGATGCTGGAGCATTCGATTTACTCGGTCATCTCTCCCGAAGGCTGTGCGTCGATCCTGTGGAAGGACGCCGAAAAGATGCGTGAGGCGGCCGAGGCGTTGCGCTTGACCGCACAGGATTTGCAGAAGCTGGCCGTGATCGACCGTATCGTGAAAGAACCGTTGGGTGGCGCGCAACGCGGCCGCAAAGAGACGATCGAGGCGGTGGGCAAGGCTTTGGAGGCCATGCTGAAGGAGTTGTCCGGCAAGAAGCCAGAGACCCTGATCAAGGACCGCCGCGAGAAGTTCCTTGATATGGGGACCAAGGGGTTGGCTGCGTGAAATCGTTTGGATAACACATGCGTTATCTGGGGTAATGCGTTGTAATTGTTTGATTTTGGAAATTTTATTAAGATTTTGTTAGGGCGGAGTTCATGGAGGTTTTCCGTTCTTGGTCTGGGGGCTGAATTTCGGATTTAAGGAAATTGAGCGGCAGAGCCGCGCGGTTTTTCAGTCGCCTCTGGGCAAAGCCCAACCGGCTCCACAGGCCTCTGGCGGGAGTATTTTTGCCTTTATGAAATCGCAAGCGGCGCGGTTTTGGGTGTCGCCCCGGTTTTGGGTTTGGCGTCGGCGTTTTGGGCGGGTGTTACCACCGGCCGAGATGGGCGCGGGTGGCGCGGTCTTTGTCGCAGTCAGCACCGACAATGGCACCTGACGTGGCGTCGTGCAGCATCTGGCCGGGCGAGGGCAGGTCGTGGGACTGGTGGCCCGCGCTCCACAATTCCGAGCGTTGCAGGGCGCGGGCAAATTGCGAACAGACCTCGTCCACCGCGATCACGATGACCGTGCGCGGGTGTCTGGCGTCGCGGGTTCAGTTTGGCGCGGGCGGTTCGGGGTGGTGGACCGGTTGGTGTCAGGTTTTGGGCGATTTGGGCGCGGCTTTCGGTTTGGCCGCTTTGGCTTTGGGCGTTTTGGGTTTCGGCTCTGGCGTGTCGGCGGCGACGGCGCGCAGGGCGGTTATGGTCAGGTCCGGGTCATCTAGCGCACCCGCGAGGCAGATGTAGTCTTTTGAGCCGGGATAGGCCGGGGCCATCACAGGGTCCACAATCACCGCCAAGGCACCGGGGGTGGGTTTGATATACAAGAGGTCGTCGCAGATGAAGGCCACCACTTTGGTGTGCAGATACAGGGCATATTCGCCGAACATCTTGCGGGTCGACAGACCGGGGCATTCGGCCAAAGCGTCCAGCAGGTCTTCGATTGTTTGCGGGCGGGTGACCATCAGATCGCAAGGCCCGCGTCGCGCATCAGGATGTTGGAGGCGGCCTCTACCCTGACCTCAACTTCTGCCATGAACTCTGCGACCGGCCGGCCCGGCGCGATGGGGGTCAGGAATTCCACCACGGCCAGACCGGGTTTGCGCAAGATGCCGCGTTTGGGCCACAGGACGCCGACATTGGTGGCCACCGGCACGCAAGGTTGGCCAAGTTGCTGGTACAACAGCCCCGCGCCAATTTTGTAGGGCAGTTTGACGCCGGGGGCGACGCGGGTGCCTTGCGGGTAGATCACCAACTGGCCGGGCAGGGTGGCACCGCGGGCTGCGGCCTCTTTCATCGCGGCGATGGCAGCCCCGCGTTTGCCACGGTCCACCGGGATGCAGCCGATCCGAAGGGCGTATTGGCCAAGAAAGGGCGCCCAGATCAGCTCTTTCTTCATGATGAAGCGCGGGCGCGGCAAGACAGAGCACAGCACGATGATGTCAAAGAAGCTTTGGTGTTTGGCTGCAATCATCACCTCGCCCTGCGGCACGGGTCCGCGGATTTCAGAGCGCAGGCCGACCAGCAGGTGGGCAGTGATCCGCACCCAGTGGCAATAGAAATGGACGGCGGCGAAGGCGGCTTTGCGGCTGATCAAGGCGGGAATGGCGAAGGCCACAGCCACTACGGCCATCACCACGTACATCTGCACGATGAAGATCACCGACATCAGCCAGCGGAGGGGCAGGGGCATCAGGTTAATCCTCGCAAGGTGCGGAAGGCGGCGATTCTGGTGGCGGCAAAGGCGACGATGGCGGCAAGGGGCACAAGCGTCAAGGGCAGCAGCCAGTTCAGGCCGGTGAAGCCAAGGCCGGTCAGAAAGCCGCCAGCTGGATCCTGTGCCGGCAGGAGGGCGACGCCGACGATGCCGAGGAGCGCTCCAGCCGATGCACCCGTTGCGGCGCGCAAGGTGAAGCGGCGCACGAAGGCACGGGCGATGTAGCTGTCTTTGGCCCCGACCAGCCGCAGGACGCGGATCACTTGGGCGTTGGCGGCAAGGGCCGCGTTGGCGGCCAAGGTGATCATGGCGGCCATGGACCCGCCGATCAGGATTATCGACAGCAGGCCCAGCAGGCGCAGGCGGGTCGCAGCCTCTGCCATCGGGCGACGCCAGCGCAGGTGATCGTCCAATATGGCACCGGGCGCCTCTGCGGTCAGGCGCTGGCGCAGGCCTTCGGCGTCGTAGCCTTGGCCGGTTTCGGTCACCTCGATGAGTTGTGGCAACGGCAGGTCGGTCAAGGGCAGGTCGGGGCCAAACCACGGTTCCAGCAGTTTGGTGCTTTCGGCTGGGGTCAGGGCGCGGGCGGCGGCGATGCCGGGGGTGGTGGACAGCACGTCAAGCACGGCCTTGGTCTGGAGTGCGAGTTGGTCATCAGGGGCCGAAATGCGCACGGTCGCCGTACGGTCCAGCGCATCGGCCCAGCGGGTTGCCAAACGGCCAGAGGCCAGCGACAGGGCCATCGCAAACACGGCCAGAAAGGTCATTGC
The DNA here is from genome assembly GCA_038231775.1 of Rhodobacterales bacterium. Classification (GTDB taxonomy): domain Bacteria; phylum Pseudomonadota; class Alphaproteobacteria; order Rhodobacterales; family Rhodobacteraceae; genus Stagnihabitans. The sequence goes on from JBBRKS010000039.1 coordinate 26,191, forward strand.
CCCTGCGGTGAACGAGGTCAGCCACGCAGAGGCACCTGATGGGGGCACCACGCGGTCGTCATGGCGTTGCTGGCGGTCGCGGGCCATTTACAGGTCTGCCCGGGCGGGAAACGAGGTCAGGATGGCTGGCGTGCCGGGCGCGGGCTTTGCACGGTTGGCGTCGAGGTGCGTGGGGTTACGGGGCGGTGATGGCAACTTGGCTGGGGTGCCATGTGCCGGTTTCGCGGGGTTGGTGTCGCGGTGCAGGTGATTGCTGGCCATCACAGGTCTGCTCCGGCCAATTGGATGCGGCGTTTTGAAATGCGCAGGACGCGGGCGGCGATCTGGGATTTGGCCTGGCGGATGATGTTCAGATCGTGGGTGGCGACAAGGATCGTCTTGCCCATCCGGTTCAGTTCGACCAGCAGGGTCAACAGGCGCAAGGACATCTCCCAATCAAGGTTGCCGGTCGGTTCATCGGCCAAGAGCACATCGGGGCCCATGATGATGGCGCGGGCGAGGGCGGCCCGCTGACGCTCCCCCCCCGACAGGGACGGGGGCACGGCGTTGGCCAGCGCGCCAAGACCAACCCAGCCGAGCAGGTCCTGCAGGTCGGCGGTGGGGGTGGGTTTGCCGGCCACCAGCAGCGGCAAGGCGACGTTCGAGGCCAAGGGCAGGTGATCCAGAAACTGGCAATCCTGATGCACAACGCCGATGCGCCGCCGTGTCAGGGCGACATCGTCGCGCGACAGGCTGCGCACTTCGCGGTCAAACAGGGTGACGCGGCCTGCGGTCGGCAACAGTTCGGCATAGCACAGCTTGAGGAAGGTGGATTTGCCCGACCCTGACGGCCCGGTCAGAAAATGAAACGACCCCGGCGCAAGGCGCAGCGAAATCTCGGACAACAGTTCTGCGCCACCATAAGAATAGGCAGCATTTTCGAAAGCGATCAAAGTCCGGTTCCGTCCATCGCGGTTGTCATTCCGGCACCATTGCCCAAGGAGTGCCGGGATTCAACGGGCAGTGTGGCCAAAGGCGATGAAGTGTTAATGAAATGGCGACAAACCATTGGACGGGCCGGGTTTAGTTGCTACAACTTCGTCAAAATACCCAAAAAAGTCCGGGACAGGTTCAGATGCGTTTGGTTTGCCCTAATTGCGATGCGGAATACGAGGTTGATGGCGCGGCCATTCCTCGGGCCGGTCGCGATGTTCAATGTTCGAATTGTGGTCATGCGTGGTTCCAGAGCCACCCTGATGTGGTGGCCGAACAGGACGACGAGGAGGCGCTGTTTGGCGCGGCCGAGGTGGACCGTGCGGCTGATGTGACGGCGACTGGGACGGAGGCGGCTGAGGAGAGTTCGGGTTTGGCTGCGTCAGGGATGATGGCTGCGCCCATTGCGGTGGCTGCGTCTGCCACGGTGGCTGTACCCTTTGGGGATGCTGTGCCCGATGAAGTAAGTTCACCCGATCCAATGGCTGCGCCGCCGGCTGATGCGGTGGCCACAGCGGCGCCCGTTGCGCGTAATATTGACGAAAGCGTGCTGGCAGTGCTGCGCGAAGAGGCCGAGCGTGAGTCTGCAGCGCGGCGTGCCGAGGCCGCCCCCTCGCCCTTGGAGACCCAGACCGAAATGCCGCTGGATCAGGGTGCCAAGCCTGGCCGACGTGGCAAACCGTTGGGGAGCATTTCCCGTGACGCAGCGCTGTCCACGACGGCCACTGGCCGGCCAGAGCAGGGTGCGGCACCGGACGTGGTGCGGTCGCGCCGCGATCTGTTTCCGGCGATTGACGAGGTGAACTCGACCCTGCGGGCCACGTCGCAGCGGGGGGGGGATGAGACCGGCGTCGATCTGGTGGTGCAGGACACGCCGCGTGCGGGCGGTGGCTTTGGCCGCGGGCTGCTGACGATGGTGCTGATCGCGGTGATCTTGCTGGCGCTGTATGTCTTTGCGCCGCTGATCGGCGAGAAGGTTCCGGCTTTGGCGGGGGTGGCGCAGGCCTATGTGGCGGCGGTGAACGCGGCGCGGCTGTGGCTGGACGGCGAGATCAAGATGCTGGTCGGGTGGCTGCGCGGGCTGGAAGGCGGCGC
>JBBRKS010000040.1:0-28014 GCA_038231775.1 Rhodobacterales bacterium
CATCAAGTCGGCCAGTCCGGCAGGGAGCAAAAAAATACAAAGAAAAAGGGCCGTGCCTCGGCCCTTTTTCCTTTTTTTGCCAAGGGCTTGATGTGGTCGCTGATCGCCCGCGATGCGCAAGGTTTTGCCATATTGCCGCGCCAGTTGATTTGTGACCTGACGGCCCTGCGCCGGCGTGCTAAGCCAAGGGCGCAACGACACAAGCACGCCCAGTTCAAGGACTTTCATATGACCCGCACTTTCGCCCGCCTCGTTCTTGGACTTGGCCTGTCCGCTGCCCTGCTTGGCGGTGTGGCACCTGTTTTTGCCCAGACCACCGGCACCACCGCCGCACCGGCTGATGCTGCGCCCGCCGATACCGCACCGGCGGCGGCCAATGACGTGTCGCTGGGCGTTCCGGACGGCATGCCCGATCAAGCCACGGCAGAGGTTGGCAAAATCTATCTGGCCACCAAATTCGACGCCTGGGAAGAGCGTTGCGTCAAGACCGCCGACAACACCGACCCCTGCCAGTTGTACCAACTGCTGAAGGATACGACCGGCAATCCGGTGTCCGAGATCAGCTTTTTCACCCTGCCCGATGGCGGCCCGGCGGTTTTGGGGGCGACAATCCTTGCCCCGCTTGAAACGCTGCTGACCGCCAATCTGCGCGTCGCGGTCGATGCGGCGACGGCGAAGCTTTACCCGTTTTCGTACTGCACGGTGAATGGCTGCGTGTCCAAAGTCGGCTTCACGGCTGACGAATTGACGGCGATGAAAAAGGGCACCAACGCGGTGCTGACGATGGTTCCGGCCGCAGCCCCCGACAAGACCGTGGTGGTGACGATGTCGCTGAAAGGCTTCTCGGCAGGCTATCAGGCCATCGCGGACGCGGCTGCCAAAGCCAAGAAGTGATCAGCCGCGCCTAAGGGCGAGAACCGCGTTCAGACCGCCAAACGCAAACGAATTGGACAGAACGGCCGCAACTGTGGCCGTTTTTGTTTGGGTGACAAGGTTGATCGCACAGTCCGGGTCCGCCGCAAGATAACCCGCTGTCGGCGCGATCACGCCCTGCTGCAAAGCCAGAAGGCAGGCAACAAGTTCCACCGCCCCTGCCCCGCCGATCAGATGGCCATGTAGCGACTTGGTTGAAGAAACCAGCACATCGTTTTGAAAAACCTGCGAAATAGCCGATGCCTCGCATTTGTCATTGGCATGGGTTCCCGTACCATGCGCGTTGATATAACCAACCTCATCCGCCGCCATCCCAGCATCCTGCAAGGCCAGACGCATTGCCCGCACCGCCCCGTTGACCGAAGGCTGCACCATGTCCTCGGCGTCAGCGGTCATCGAACATCCTGCAATTTCGGCCAGAACCGTGGCGCCACGTGCCAGCGCGTGATCGCGGTCCTCCAGCACGAAAACGGCGGCCCCCTCGCCCATCACCATCCCGTCGCGGCCTTTTGAGAAGGGTCGGCAGGCTGTTTGCGACAGAACCCGCAAACCCTCCCATGCCTTGATGCCGCCAAAGCACAGCATCGCATCCGACCCGCCCGCCAGCATCACCGGCACGGCCCCGGCGCGGATCATGGCGAAGGCCTGCCCGATCGCGTGGTTAGACGATGAACAGGCCGAGGCGACCGTATAGCTTGGCCCCTGCAACTCCAGATCGCGCGCGATCAACGACGCCCCGGCACTCGCCATCAGACGCGGCACGGTAAAGGGATGGACCCGGTTCTTGCCCATGGCATAAACGGCGCGGTAATTGTCATCGACGGTCTGCAGGCCACCGCCCGCGCTGCCAAGGATCACCCCGGCTTGCGGCATTTTGCCTAATCCCGCCTGCGCCATCGCCTGCCGCGCAGCGGTCACGGCAAACTGCGCAAACGGGTCCATCCAGACCAGATCGGTCTTTTCAAATTCCCCTTGCCAGCCAGTGACTTGCGCGCCGATCTTCACATCAAGCCGTTCGATCCCGGCAAGGTTGATCGGACCGATGGCACTACGACCTGCAGCCAAAGCCGCATAGGTTTGGGCGACGTCATGGCCCAACGGGTTGACCGTACCCGCCCCGGTGATGACAACCCGCTTCATCCGCGCTGAGCGACCAGCCCCTCGACCGCCGCCACCACAGCCCCGATGGTCGAGATGTCCAGACCGCTGACCGCAGGGTCTTGCGCATTGAACGGAATAGCGATGTCAAACGCCTCTTCCAGCGCAAAGATCGACTCGACCAGCGCCAGACTGTCCAGACCCATATCCTCGGGGCGCGACTCCATCCGCAGATCGGCGGGGTCCATCAACGCTTGTGCTGCAAGAATCTCAAGAATGCGGTCCCGCGTGGTCATTCTTCCGCCTCAGGCGTGCCCAAACGCGCCTCAACCGCCGCCACGCGGGTTGCGAGTCGCGGCAAACGCCGCATCGCTTTTTGCATTGCAATCTGGGTGTCCATCTTGACGGCGGGATAGCCCAGCACGACCCGGCCCGCAGGCACGTTGTTCATGATCTTGCTCGCCGCACCGGCAATCACGTCGTCGCCGACGAAAATGTTGTCAGCCACCCCCACTTGCCCGGCCAAAACCACGCGGTCTCCAATCCGGGCCGATCCTGCCAGCCCGACCATGCCGCACAGCAGACAATCCTCGCCCACCTCGCAGTTGTGGCCAATATCGACAAGGTTGTCGATCTTGGTGCGGTTGCCGATGCGGGTTGACCGGATCGTCCCCCGGTCAATGCAGGAATTGGCGCCAACCTCGACGTCATCACCCAGCACCACAGCACCAAGCGAGTGAATGCGGTGCCACTGCTGTTTCTTGATTTCCCCACGAATTCCAAGTGTTGCGCGGATCTCTTCAATTCCCGAAATCTCTGGCGTTACGAACGAAAACCCGTCGCCGCCGATCACGCAGCCCGGTTGCAGAATGACACGGTCGCCGATCTGAACCCGTGCGCCGATCCGCACCCCCTCAAGGATCAGCGCATCGGCCCCGATCACCGCCCCAGCGCCGATTGAGACGTGTGAAGCAATCCGCGCCCGGGGGCCGATCACCGCGCCCGCGCCAATTGCCACAAACGGGCCGATGGCGCAGCCTTCGCCGATCACCGCCCCCGTCTCTACCGTCGTCATCGGATGCAGGCCGGGGGCAATCTGCGGGCCGGTGTCCAGCGTCTGTGTCAGTGCCGACATGGCCAGCCGCCCGCGCGGTGCAAAAATTGCCGCCTCAAGCCCCAGCGCCTGCCAATCAGCCCCGGTCCACAGCAAGGCGGCGCGGGCCTGACCCAGCTTCAGCCCTTCGGCATATTTCGGATTGGTCGCCAGCGCGATATCAGTCGCCTTGGCAGAGGCGGGTTCAGCCGCACCCCTGATCAGCAGACCGCCATCGCCCTCGAACGGCGCACCGATAGCGGCTGCGATTTCAGCTATGGAATGCGCCATCAAAGCCTCCGCCCGGGGCGAGCTGCCCGCCGCCTGATTAGCTTTGAACGCCCGCCAGTTCCACCCCGGCCTCTTGCAGAGCGGCAAAAAGCTTGGCGTCGCGGCTATAGATGTCGCGGCGATACCCGATGCGGCCCTGATCATCCGGCCAGGCGGTGAAATAGACCAGATGCACCGGGATCGGCTGATCCAGGTTCAGCGTCGCCTCTCTGCCGCCGTGCAGGTAGCTGGCGAACAGGCCTTTGGGGTCATCGGACTGACGGCTTAACAGGAAATAAGCCAGATCAAACGGCGAACCGACCCGGATGCAGCCATGGCTGAAGGCACGAACCTCTTTGGCAAACAAGGACTTGGTCGGCGTGTCGTGCAGGTAGATGTTGTAGGGGTTCGGGAACATGAACTTGACCTTGCCAAGCGCGTTGCCATCCTCGGGCGGCTGACGCAGGGCATAGGGGAAGTTGCTTGCCGTATAGGCCGCAAAATCGACAGAGCCTCGGTCGACCACATGGCCCGACCGGTCCAGAAGTTGCAACTGGCCTTGCGCATTCGGGTTGCGCTGAAACTGCGGCAGGTATTCCTTGACCACGATCGAACGCGGCACTGACCAGGTCGGGTTGACGACCAGAAACTCCATCGTGTCAGAAAATTCCGGGCTTTGCGTGTCATGGCCGATCTTGCCGATCACCACGCGGGTTTCAAAGGTCACGGCACCGTCGTCCACCACTTTGGCGGTGAAATCAGGCTGGTTGACCCAGATGTGCCGCGCGCCAAGATCGGCGTTGCCCATCCAGCGCACCCGCTCCATCGCGACAATCACCGCTTTCAGCCGATTTTCGGCGGGCTGGTTCAACGCCTCAACCGTGGCTTTGCCAGCGACACCGTCGGGCGTTATACCGTTGTTCAACTGAAAGCGCTGAACGGAGGCCTGAATTTCCGAGTCATAGCTTTCGGTGAATGACCGGTCGAGGTAGTTCAGCGCCACAAGCCGGTCGCGCAGCGCCACAACGGCCGCACCTTTCGCGTCTGACTTGACCTCATCCGCGTTGATCGTCGGGCCGAAACCACCGGCCACGATGACCGCCTCAAGGGTAAGTTTCTCAGCCATCAGGCGGCTGTAGTCGGGTGAGGCGGGGGCCAGACCGGCCAGATAGGTCGCATAGCCAGCGCCAGAAATCTGCGACAGAATCAAGGCCGGGTCGGGGCGCACAATCTCGCGTTTGATGCCGTCATCCACCTTGATCGGTTCCAGCGCGCCAGACGACAGGTCGCGGGCGAAAGCGAGAATGGCGGTGGTCATCGCCACCTCCAGCCGGCCAAGATCGCCTTCGGTCTGGGCATTGGTGAAGGCCGCACGCAAGGCTGCCGCGTCATAGCGCGGGGCGGGCAGGCCATGATCGGCAGCACTATCAAAGGCTTGCAAGACGGCAGCGCGCCTGTCGGCATCCGCCTCACCGGTCCACAGGGTCTGATAAGCGCGGTCGCGGTAAAAACCTGAAACCGCCGCATCGCCACCGGCAGCCGCCGCCAAGGCCTGCGTGAAGGCCGAGGGCAGGGTCGAGGCGCGCGCCATTCCGGCCCCCAAGGCCAGCGCCGATGTCAAAGCCGTCATCATGAAACGCCGGTTCACCGCAAAACTCATAATCTATCAACCCTTCGTCTTGTCGCAAACTTGCGTTTGGTCCGGTTTTTGTGTCTATTTATCAGACCCTAACCGCAAACCAACGACGTTGCAAATCACGTGCAGCAGGTCTTCGCAGGGGAATTTTGCGGCTGTTACTATTTGATCACTTTCGCCTTACGCAGGATTTAGGCGGTTTGTCGCCCTTGAATTCAGCGAAATTTTGCCTATGCGGCACCCCCTGACCGGCTGGGACTCAATTGCCTGTTGGGACGAAAGAAAACTTATGTCATTAAAACTCTGCGCTTTGGGGATGAAACGCAAAGAAAGCCGTCGGTAAGACGGTGCAGGCAAGACAAGTGGGACAGGCTTCAAAATGATGAATACCGAAAACGCAGGGGTTTCGCGTCGCGCTTTGTTGCGGATATTCGCAGCAACCGCCGTGGTCGCAGCACCAACCTACGCCAAAGCCTTCGGGTTCCTTAAGGGGGCAGGTGATGTGCGGCGGGTCAACATGTACTCTGGCCGGTCGGGCGAAACCGTCAACGCGATTTACTGGGTTGACGGTGCCTATGTTCCGGAAGTTGTCAAGGAAATCAGCCACTTCATGCGCGATCTGCGGGCAGATTCGACGATTGCGATGAACCCGCACAATATGGACATCATTGCAGCCACCCATCACCTGTTGGATGTCAAAGAGCCCTACATGCTGTTGTCGGGCTACCGCACGCCGCAAACCAACGCGATGCTGCGGTCCGAATCGCACGGTGTGGCAAGACATTCGTTGCACATCAAAGGCATGGCTGCCGATCTTCGCCTGAAATCACGCAGCGTCGGGCAGATGGCCAAAGCGGCTGAGGCGTGTTCTGCGGGCGGTGTCGGGCATTACTACCACTCAAACTTCGTCCACATGGATTGCGGCCCGGTGCGCACCTGGGCTGGCTGATCCAGAACAGCACAAAAAATGATGCGGCACGCAAAAGGGCACCCAATCGGGTGCCCTTTGTCATTGATAGGTCACGCGAGGATGCATCAGTCCTGCGCTGCGTCGTCTTCCGAAGGTCTTGCCGCCCGGAACCCCTGCGCCACCACGAACTTTTCCGACGAATCAGCCCGGCTGGCGGGCGGCTTCACATTGGCAACCTTGCGGAACGCTTTTTTCAACTGGTTCTGCATCTGCAGCTCTGCCCCGCCGGCCAGAACCTTGGCGACAAAGGTGCCGTCCTCCTCCAGCACATCGAACGCAAACGCCAGCGCCGCCTCGACCAGTGCTATGATGCGCAAGTGATCGGTGCCCTTGTGACCCGAGGCTGATGCCGCCATGTCCGACAGCACCACATCCGCCTTGCCACCCAGCCAGCCCTTGACGAGCGAGTCGGCGTCTTCAGACAGGAAATCAAGCTGATGCAGTTCGCATCCGGCAATCGGTTCAATCTCTTGCAGGTCAATACCCAACACCCGGCCCACCGGTTTGCCAGCCTTTTCGCCCAACGCATTGACACGCGGCACCGCGATCTGACACCAGCCCCCCGGCGCGCAGCCAAGATCAACCACCCGCGCCCCCGGTTTCAGGAACCCGTATTTGTCGTCCAGCTCCATGATCTTATACGCGGCACGACCCCTGTAGCCTTCGCGCTTGGCCTTGGTCACGTACGGGTCGTTCAACTGGCGTTCCAGCCATAGGGTCGAGGACAGTTTCCTGCCCTTCGCCGTCTTGACCTTGATGCGCAGGTCGCGCCGTCCGCGCCCCGAGTCGTTCGTTTCAGTCATCGCAAAAGCCCATCACTCAAAAGGTCCGTCGCCCAGAACGCCGTCCGCACTCATCTGCGCATACAGCAGCCCCTCACGCAGACCCCGGTCCGCGACCGAAAGCTGATCGGTTGGCCAGATGCGCATCAGGGCCTGCAGGATCGCCGCGCCGGACATGATCAGCGTATGCCGGTCCCGTCCGATGCGCGGGTCGGTCCTGCGTCCGTCGGGACCAAGCGCCAGATACTCGCGGATGACAAGGTCGATCTGGTCAGAACTCATCACCAGACCATCGACTTTCGCCCGATCATAGCGGCGCAGACCCAGAAATGACGCGGCAACCGTGGTGACCGTGCCCGAAGTGCCGATGATCTGGAAGCCCTTGCGCGGTTGGGCGGCGGCGGCTGGCGAAAAGTTGGCAAGGCTTTCTTCAAAGAACCACGACATCAGGGCAAAGCGCGCCGCATCATCCTCGACATCGATGAACTGGTCTTTCAGGGTGGCCACGCCAAGCGGAACCGAGATCCAATCGACCACCCGCGCATCGTGAACGCCTTGGCGGTCAAAGCCAGACGACAGCCGCATGATCGACCGGGGCCGGTCTTCGGGGTCAACATCCGACAGGTCAATCCAGACCAGTTCGGTTGACCCGCCGCCGATATCGACGATCAGCAACTGTTCAGACCCCGACCGCACCAAGGGCGCGCAGGATATCACGGCCAGCCGCGCTTCTTCTTCAGCCGCGATGATTTCGATGGTCAGGCCGGTTTCGTGGCGCACCTGCCGGATGAACTCACGTGCATTGCGCGCCCGGCGGCAGGCTTCGGTTGCGACCAGCCGCATCCGTTTGACGCCGTGCTTTTCGATCTTTTTTTCACAGATGCGCAACGCCTGAATGGTGCGGTGCATCGAGGCGCGTGACAATTTTCCCGACGCCTCCAGCCCGGCACCAAGCTGGACAGTTTTGGAAAAACTGTCGATGACCAGAAACTGACTGCCTTTGGGTTGGGCAATCAGCATCCGACACGAATTTGTTCCCAAATCGAGTGCAGCATAAAGCTGCCCTGATTCGGGCGCTAAGGGGCCAGACATTTCGAGTGTAAGGGCGCCCGGCGCGGGCTCTACCTCATGCTCTGCTGCGTCCGCCCCCCGGGGACGCTGGGGCGTCATCGCCGCCCTCCATCTGTGGTTAACCACATGCTAGACCCGATGCGGCCGCCGCTCAAGCCCGCATTGCAGCGCACTGTGCCGGGCACCGGCCCAAAGACCCGTCGCATCCACGCTGTCCCATGTCGAAATCCGCCATCGGCTGTCGCAAATTGGCGCTAGACAGAGGCCATCAGGTCCAATGCGGAATCACACCATGCCCGAAGTCACCATCGTCTACTGGCGCGACATTCCCGCCCAGATCATCGTCGGCAAGGGCCGTGCTGCTGCCAAAGTCAAACTGACAGAGCGGTTTGAACAGGCAATCGACCGCTGTGCGATGAAGTCGGGCGCCAAAGATGCCGACGCCTATCTGGCCGAATGGCGCAAGGCTGTGCCGTTTCCGGTTGAGGGGGATCAGGTCGAAGTCGCCGCCGCCGAAGCCGCCAAGATCGAGGCGACCTATGATGCAGAGCGTCTGAAATCCCTGATCGCCACGGACGGCTGGGCCAAAGCCTGAACCTTATTCGGGCGTCGCGCACACCCGTCGTCCCCACACCTCAAAAACGCTGTTAAGGACTCGACCATGGCCCTGTTCAACTTTCGCCGCGACACCACCCCTGCCCCGGTTACCGACGAGGTTGAGGCGTTCCTGTCTGGCTATTCCATCGAAGTGATGCCACGCACCGCTGAAAAGATTGACGATTTTCGCGCCCTGCTGCCCAAAGGCACCCGCGTTTACATAGCCCATATCGAGGGCACTCCGATTGCCGACATGGTCGCCACCGCCAAGCGCATCGCCGGTGAGGGGTTTGAGGTGATGCCGCACTTTCCCGCCCGCATCATCGCCTCCAAGGCCATCCTCGCCGACTGGATCGCCCGCTATAGGGGTGAGGCCAATGTGAAAGAGGCGTTGTTGCTGGGCGGTGGCGTCAACACCCCGGCGGGTGAGTTCGACAATTCCATGCAGATGATCGGAACTGGGCTGTTTGACGGCTTTCAGCGGCTGCATGTCGCAGGCCATCCCGAAGGCAACAAGGACATCGACAAGGATGGCGGCGACGCGATTGTGATGAAAGCGCTGGCGTGGAAGCAGGCCTTTGCCGACCGGTCAGATGCGAAATTCGCCATCGCCACCCAGTTTTGTTTTGAGGCTGCCCCGGTCATCGCCTGGGCCAACAAGCTGTCAGCGGCCGGTGTGACACTGCCGGTCCATATCGGCATCGCAGGTCCAGCCAAATTGCAGACCCTGATCAAATTCGCCATTGCCTGCGGGGTTGGCCCGTCACTTCGGGTGCTGCAAAAACGGGCAATGGACGTGACAAAGCTGCTGTTGCCCTATGAACCGACCGAAGTTGTCGCCGAACTTGCCGCCCACAAGACAAGGACGCCCGGTTTCAACATCGAACAGGTGCATTTCTTCCCGCTGGGTGGCATCAAGACCAATGCCCAATGGGTCACCGACAACGGCGGCGCCGCTGGCGTGCCCGTCACCGCCGCGCCAGCCAACGCTTAACAGGATAAATCCAGACATGACCCGTACCGTCGTTGAATCGAAAACCAAAACCGTCATCATCGGCTTTGACGAGCCGTTCTGCGTGATCGGTGAGCGCATCAACCCGACCGGGCGCAAAAAGCTGGCCGCAGAGCTTGAGATGGACAATTTCGAAACCGTCATCCGCGACGCGCTGGAGCAGGTGGCCTGCGGCGCGAACCTGCTCGACGTGAACTCGGGTGCTGTTTTCACCAACAAGATGGCGCTGGACCCGCGCTATGCCGACAACAACTTCACCGAACCGCCGCTGATGTCGCAGCTGATCAAGATCATCCAAGGCGTGGTTGACGTGCCGTTGTGCATCGACAGTTCGGTTCCGGCGGCGTTGGAGGCGGGGCTTTTGGCCTGCGAGGGGCGTCCCTTGCTGAACTCGGTGACAGGTGAGGAAGAGCGGCTGGAGCGGATTCTGCCCTTGGTGAAAAAGTACAACGTGCCGGTTGTGGCGATTTCCAACGACGATACCGGAATTTCGCAAGACCCCGATGTGCGTTTTGCGGTGGCCAAAAAGATCGTCGAGCGCGCTGCCGATTTCGGCATTCCGGCGCATGACATCGTGGTTGACCCGTTGGTGATGCCGGTCGGTGCGATGGGGTCGGCAGGTCAGCAGGTGTTTGCTCTGGTGCGCCGGTTGCGCGATGAGCTGGGTGTGAACACCACCTGTGGTGCGTCCAACATCTCTTTCGGGCTGCCACACCGCCACGGCATCAACGCGGCCTTCCTGCCGATGGCGATTGGCGCGGGCATGACTTCGGCCATCATGAAACCGGTGCGTTTGCCGGAAATGGAGGCGATCCGCGCCGCCAACTTCCTGATGAACCACGATGCCAATGGCGGCGAATGGATCCGTTTTGCCAAGGTGATCGAGGCGGTTGAGGCGGGGGCGACCTTTGCCGAAGCCTCGGCCGCGGCTTCTGCCGCCACATCGGGCCGCCGGGGTGGCAGGCGCGCACGTTCCGAAGCCTGAACTTGCTGCCTAGGCTGGCAAGGATTTGTTAACCATGGGGCGCTGGCATCGCCCCATGGAACGCATTCGCCAAACCGATCCTGATTTCTGGCTTGACCAGATTTTCGCCGCTAAGGCCGTGGCCTCGGGCGGTGTCATCCGGCGCAGCAAGATGTGGGTCGAGGCTGAGATTGGCCTTCCCCGCTTTGAGCATGCCGTTCGGGCGCGAAATTTTCATCTGATCGAGGCCGGGCAGCAGTTGGTGGTCATCTGCCATTCAGGTCCCATTGCCGTGCGGTTCTGAACACGAATTTTCTGCGAAAATTCAAAGAACGATCTTTCTGCGAAAGATCACATATCTGAATTTTCGAAGACAATTCGTCGGCTCAGGATTTTCGCAGAAAATCCGTTCAGTCCGCTGCAGCCTTCGCCATCGCAGGCCGCACCATACTGTCCAGATTGCCTTGCGTGATCGGCCCCGCCAGCCGCAACACCACAACCCCATGCCCGTCGATCACATAGGTCTCTGGTACGCCGTACACGCCCCAATCCAGTGCCATAGGCCCGTCGTCGGCCGCCAATTGCGTATAGGGATTGCCCATATCGCCCAGAAACTTCAGCGCATCCCCAGGCTTGTCCTTGTAGTTGATCCCGTAGATCACCACGCCCTCTGCCTTTAACGCAGCAAGCATCGGGTGTTCGGCCCGGCAGGGTTCGCACCAGCTGGCCCAGCAGTTCAACAGCTTGACGCCGGGTTTGCGCAGATCGGCATCGGTCACCGCTGGCCCATCGCCCAAAGCCGTCACCCGAACGGCGGCCGCTTCATGCCCCTCCATCATCGAGGGCAAGGGCTGATCACCCTTCTGCATGCCCTGCCAAGCCAGATAGGCAAATCCGGCGAAAACCAGAACCGGCAACGCGATCAACGGGCGGAACTTCATTCAGTCTCCTTGGCCACCCGGCCTTCGATGTCATCCAGCGCCCGTTTCATCCGGGCGCCCTGCCACAGGGTCAAGGCCACCAGACCGACCAAAAGCACGATGGCCGCACCGTAGGCACTTAGCACCGTGCCAGCATATTTCCCCAGATCCGGCATCATGCCAAAGCCCTTTCGCGCGCCATCAGCGCCTTGATGCGGCGCGAACGAATCTCTGTCCGGGTGCGCACCAAGACCAGCGTGACGAACAGCAGCACAAAGCCTGCGACACACACCGCCAGCGGCGCACCGTAGATGTTGGACACCTGATCCCCGGTCGCCACCGAGACTGAGGCACCTTGGTGCAGCCCCTGATTCCAGAACAACACCGCATAACGCGACAAAAAGGCAAAGACCGACCCCACGATACACAGCACCGATGTCAGATCTGCGCCAGTATCGGGGTCCTCAATCGCGGCCCACAGGGCGATGTAGCCCAGATAAAACAAGCCGAGGATCAGAAACGACGTCAACCTTGGGTCCCAGGCCCACCACGTTCCCCACATCGGCTGGCCCCAGATCGCCCCGGTCACAAGGCCGATCACCGTGAAGGTCAGCCCCACCGGTGCCGCAGCCTTGGCCGCCAAAGCGCTGACATGATGCCGCCGGATCAACCAGATCAGCGATCCTGCCAGCATCATGAACCAGGCAGAGGTCGCCATGATGGCACTTGGCACATGCAGATAGATGATCTTGACGGTTGACCCCTGCTTGTAGTCGTCAGGCGTCAGGAAAAACCCCCAGACCAGCCCAACAACCAGCAATACAATCGCCAGCCCCGAAACCCATGGCAAGGCCCAGGCCGAGGTTTGCATGAACTTCTTGGGGTTGGCGTATTCCCAGATCGACATGAACGCGTCCTTGCCCGCAAGCCTCAGAATTTGCAAGTCATACTAACGTCAAACGCCTATTTCAGGTTGGCGCGAATTGCCGCACCGCAGGCGAAGGGCAGGATCGCCGCCGACCCCAGACTGATCGCGGCCAGAAACAACAAAGGCACCACGGCATCCGCACCCGCCGCACCACGCCGCACCGCCTCTGCCCCAAAGATCAGCGTTGGCACATACATTGGCAGCACCAGCAGCGACAGGATCAACCCGCCGCGCTTCAGCCCCACCGTCAGTGCCGCCCCAAAACACCCGATCAGCGACAAGGCGGGCGACCCGAGCAGCAGCGACGCCACCAGCCACGGATAGGCTTGCGGCGACAGGCTTAACAGCACCCCAAGCACGGGTGAGATCACAACCAACGGCAGCCCGGTCACCAGCCAATGCGCCAGTGATTTCATCGCAGCCACCCCCTCCAGCGGCAGGGGGGAAACCGCCATCAGGTCCAGCGAGCCATCTTCAAAATCCAAGGCGAACATCCGGTCCAGCGACAACAGGCAGGCCAAAAGTGCGCCGACCCACAAAATTCCCGGCGCGATTTTTGACAGCAGCGCGGCTTCGGGGCCAACGCCCAAAGGCACCAGAACCGCCACCATCAGGAAAAACGCCAGGCCCAGACCAAAACCACCGCCCGCCCGCAGTGCCAGTCGCAGGTCACGCAGCAACAGCGCTTTCATGCAAAGGCCTCGTCAAAAGCGCCGTGTCTGGGGGTTGCGGCCTTGAACGGGGTCAGGTCCAGCACCTCTGCCTCGGGCAGGCCAAGGTCGATATGGGTGGCGATGATGGCAGCCCCGCCCTGCCCCAGATGAAAGCGCAGCATGGCACCAAACAACGCGACAGACGCCGCATCCAATGACACCGTCGGTTCATCCATCAACCAGATCTTGCGCCCGGTCACCAGCAACCGCGCCAACCCCAGACGCCGCTTCTGGCCCGCCGAAAGATCGCCCGCCCGCCTGTCGCGCAAGGCGGTCAGGTTCATCGCCACAATCGCAGGTTCAATCACCACATGTCCGTGAACCTGTGCCCAAAACATCAGATTCTCAACCACCGTCAACGTCGCCTTCAAGCCATCGGCGTGGCCGGAATAGGTGACTGTGTCGGCGTCAAGCAAAACCTGACCCATCTGCGCAGGCTGCAGGCCCGCCAAAGTGCGCAGCAGCGTCGTCTTGCCCACACCGTTCGCCCCGCGCAAGATCAGGACCGTGCCGGGCTGCAGGGCAAAGCCCAAACCCTCCAGCACAGCCAATCCGCCGCGCGCCACGCTCAGGTTCTGAACCGTCATCACGGGCGCAGACTTATCCGGTATCCAACCCGACCGGAAGGCCTTGGAGCGGCCCGTACAACGCACTAGGTTGCGCCCAAACAGGAGGATACCATGACCCTATCAACGCGCCGCCTCGGCAAGACCGGATATCAGACGACTGCGATCGGCTTTGGCGCATGGGCCATCGGCGGCACCTGGGGTGAGGTGACAGAGGCCGAAGCGAAAGCCACCCTGCACGCCGCCTTGGATGCCGGGGTAAATTTCATCGACACGGCGGATGTGTACGGCGACGGGCGGTCAGAACGGATCATCGCTGCGGTGCTGGCCGAACGCGCTGGCGTGCGCCCGTTCGTGGCAACCAAGGCGGGGCGCAGGCTGAACCCGCATGACGCCGCAGGCTATACGCTTGCCAACCTTGAAAGCTTTATCGACCGCAGCCGGGCGAATTTGCAGATGGAGTGTCTTGATCTGGTGCAACTGCATTGCCCGCCCGCCTCTGTCTATGCCGACACGCAGGTGTACGACGCCTTGGAAACCCTTAAATCCAAAGGCAAAATTGCCAATTACGGTGTCTCGGTCGAAACCATTGCCGAGGCGTATGAGGCGATCCGCCATGCCGGTGTCGTGTCGGTTCAGATGATCTTCAACATCTTCCGCCAACGCCCCGCCGATGCGTTTTTCGCCGATGCGAGGGCGGCTGATGTGGCGGTGATTGCGCGGGTGCCGCTGGCATCCGGCCTGTTGACCGGCAAGATGAGTGCGGCCAGCACCTTTGCCCCCGACGATCACCGCAGCTTCAACCGCAACGGCGAGGCGTTTGACAAGGGTGAGACGTTCTCTGGCGTGCCCTATGACGTCGCCTTGCAGGCGGTCGAAGAGTTGCGCCCGCTGGTGCCGCAGGGTGCTACGATGGCCGCCTTCGCGCTGCGCTGGATCCTGATGGAACCGGCGGTTTCGGTGGTGATTCCCGGCGCAAAGACCCCGGTACAGTCAGCCGCCAACGTGCAGGCCGACGCTTTGGCCCCATTGCAGCCCGAAACCATGGAGGCGGCGCGTGAGATTTACGCCCGCCTGATCGCCCCGCATGTCGGGCATTTGTGGTAACCACGCCGGAACCCAAAAATTTTCGTAAGAAAATTTTTGGGTCACCCCTTACGCGCGGTCTTCCAGATCAAGCCATTCTTCTTCTGCGGCGGCCAATGCCTCTTGCCGTTCGGCCAGCATGTCTGACACCTTGTTGAACTTGGCCGGCTCGCGGGCGAAAAGCTGCGGGTCGGCCAGCACGGTGTTCAGCTTGGCGATTTCACCGGTGATCTTTGCAATCAACCCGGGCAAGGTTTCCAGCCGCTTCTTTTCGGTGAAACTCAAACCGTCCGCCGGTTTTTTTGCAGCCCGCGGTGCCTCAGACGCCTGATGCTGTTTGGCAGTGATGATCTGGGCGGCCACCTTGTCGCCGCGTTGGGCGGCATAGTCGGACCACCCACCCGGATAGACCATCGCGGATGCGTTGCCTTCAAGTGCCACGGTCGTCGTCGCCACCCGGTCGATGAAATCGCGGTCGTGGCTGACCAGCAGCACGGTGCCATCATATTCGCCCAAGATATCCTGCAACAGGTCCAGCGTTTCCACGTCAAGATCGTTGGTCGGTTCGTCCAGGATCAGCAGGTTCGACGGTTTGGCCATCAGCTTGGCCAGCAGCAACCGGGCCTTTTCGCCACCTGACAGCGATTTGACCGGCGCGCGGGCCTGCGCTTCGTCAAACAGGAAATCCTTCAGATACGCCACCACATGCTTGGGCATCCCGCGCACCATGACCTGATCAGAGTTGCCCGAAACCGCCATCGACGGGTCATTGGTCAGATTGTTCCACAGGCTGGCCTCTTGATCCAGTTGCGCGCGCGACTGGTCAAACACCGCAATCTCAAGCGAGGTGCCCAGGCTGACAGACCCCTCATCCGGGGCGATTTGGCCGGTCAGCATTTTCAGCAGCGTGGTTTTGCCAACCCCATTGGGGCCGACAAACGCCACCCGATCGCCGCGCAGAATGCGCAGGTCGAAATCGCGGAACAGAACCTTGTCGCCAAAGGCTTTGCCGACACCACGGGCCTCGATCACCTTTTTGCCCGATGTGGTGCCCGAATCAAACTCCATCAACGCGGTGCCCTTGCGCCGGATCTGGCTTGAACGTTCATCGCGCAGCACAGCCAGTGCGCGCACCCGGCCCTGATTGCGCTTGCGCCGGGCAGAGATGCCTTCGACCGCCCACCGCGCTTCGGCCTTGATCTTGCGGTCCAGCTTGTGGCGGGCCATGTCTTCGTCGGCCCAGGTTTCCTCACGCCATTCCTCAAACCCCAGGAACCCCAGTTCACGGCGGCGCAAAACGCCCCGGTCCAGCCAGAAGGTCTGCTTGGTCAAGCGGTTCAGCATGGCGCGGTCGTGGCTGATCAGCACATAGGCCGCACGGGTGTCGTTCAGAAAGCCTTCCAGCCATTCGATGGCCGCGATGTCCAGATGGTTGGTCGGCTCGTCAATCAGCATCAGTTCAGGCGCTTCAGCGACCAGCTTTGCCAAGGCCGCGCGCCGCTTTTCCCCGCCAGAGGCAGAGGCAACCGGGGTTTCAGGCTTGAACCCCAGCCCTTCAGCCGCGACCTCGACCCGGTAGCTTTCATCTTCGGGAATGCGGCTTGCGGCATAATCGCCCAAGGTCGCAAAGGCCGACATGTCGGGGTCCTGCTCCATATACCCGACCGTCACGCCCGGAGAGACGACCCGCAGGCCCTTGTCAGCCTCGACCAGGCCCGCCATCACCTTCATCAGGGTGGACTTGCCCGATCCATTTCGGCCAACCAGCGCTAGCCGGTCGCCCGGTTGACAGGTCAGGGTGATCCCCTCGAACAGGGGGTTGCCGCCAAAGGTCAGCGACAGATCGGAAAGTTGCAAAAGGGGTGCGCGTGCCATGCCGCCCCCGTAAAGGCAAGCGGTCCAAGGGTCAACCGCTGGCGTTCACATCCCAGACGCCAAGCGCGCGCAAAGCCCGGGCGCGGGCGGGCGGCACCCCGGCAATCGGCAGGCCGGTCAGCACATGCAGCGTGTCCATGTCGCGGTCGATCACCGCATGGTCCGACACCCACGCCCCCATCGCGAGGTAACTGCGCAACAAGGGCGGCAGACTTGCCGGATCGCCGGGCCCGTTCGGCAGCGCCACACTTTCAGGTGCGCGCGGGCCGGGCGCCTGGTCTGCCGGGGCGACATAGCGGCGCAAGGCAGCCAGCGCGGGCCAGTGCAGTGCCGGGTCCGCCCCGGCAAAAGAGGTGCAGCCGAACAACAGCCCGACGCCCCGTGCATCAATCAACCGTGTCAGCGCGCCCCAGATCAGCCGCAGAATATCGGGGTCATGCTGGCCGGGATGCAAGCAAAAGCGGCCAAGCTCGATCTTGGGGCCTTCAACAGCGGCAACCCGGGTCAGGTCATAGGTCTGGGCGGCATAACTGTCGGCCAGATCAGCACCGGCGGCAAAATCCTGAACCCGGCAACAGGCCACCAGCGCGCCCGCCTTGTCCACCACCACCAGATGCCGGCACAGCGCGTCAAAGCGGTCTTCGTCCCGCCCGGCATGGCCGCGAAACGCCAGATGGCGCAGCGCTTGTGCTGCCGCCACATCTGCCGCCGTGACAGCCAACTGCGCCGTGTAAAGACCGCGCGACAAGGGCACCATGTGTTTCATCCTCTTCACGCTTGCGCCAGCCGCACCAAAGCCCGCTTGCACCACGCCCGCTTCTGCCTAGATTTGGACTTCATGAACTGGAGGATGCAATGGACAAGGTTGTAAAAACCGACGACGCGTGGCGCGCCCAACTGGATGACCTGGCCTACAAGGTCACCCGCAAGCACGCGACAGAGCGGGCAGGCACGCATGACAGCTTTCCCAAGGTGGCGGGCGTGTTTCGCTGCGTGTGCTGCGATGCGCCGCTGTTCGATCAGGCGACCAAATTCGAATCAGGCACCGGCTGGCCCTCGTTCTACGCCCCGGTTGAGGGTGACATGGTCGCCGAAAAATCCGACAACACCTGGCTGATGCGTCGCACCGAGGTGCATTGTGCGCGCTGCGAGGCGCATCTGGGCCATGTGTTCCCCGATGGCCCCAAGCCAACCGGCCTGCGCTACTGCATCAACGGCGTGGCTTTGACGTTTGAACCCAAGACCTGATCAGGCCTTGATCGCCCTTGCCAAACTGACCCTGTGCCGGAACCTGATCGGCGCGGGGTCTATTGTTTTCCAACTAGCGAGGCGGGGTCGATGCGCCCGAGGGTCGAGAAGATCTGCGCCAGCGCACTGCGGCCCTTGATCGGTTCGGTGGTGACCCTGCGTGAGATGGCGACGACCTGCCCCTTGTCCAGCCCGAATCGCTCGATATTCGACACCGTGCCGTTTGGATCAAAGCTGATCGCCAGCACCTGACGGTCGATCTCTTTGGGTTCGTGCCCGCCGACCACTTTGAACCGGCTTTGCACGTAAAACCATTCGGTGTCGCCCAACAGCCCCTCGACCGAGGGACGGCCAAGAAAGGCCCCCACGGTGTCGCGGGTGTCGACCCCGGTTTTGATGTCGGCCAGATCCTTGTCGTCCGGGACATAGCCGTGGTTGGTGTAGATCGGCGTGCAGGCCACGGCCAGAACGACAGCCAGTGCCGCCAACGCCGTTCTGCCACGCGCCCATGCCGGAACGGGTGCCCCAAACACGCGGACGTTCGGAACCGATGTCGCGCGGTCTGACGTCAGCTTGCGCAACGCGCCCTGCTCATTATCTTGATGTGTGCCGAACGTCATGCCTTCCCCTGCCCTGTCAGGCCTGAACCTGCCCCCCGGCCCCCACCCGTCAAAAACGGGCAAAACCAGCCCAGTCCTGCACCACAACCCCGAACTTCGGGACGCGGCAACCGCCCTGTTGCCTTTGACTTACATCATGCAAGGGTCCCGGTTCAAGAAAGGAACGCTTGACCGGCGGCCTATCGCGGTTCTAAGCCCGGCCCAGTCAAAGGAAACTGCCATGACCAAACCCTCAAAACCCGCAAAGTCGCCTGTCACGGTGGCAGAGCACCCTGTGAACGCGCCCAGCCTGTTGGCGCTGAACCCCGCTTTGCCCTCCTTGCCGTTCAAGGTGGCGGCGATTGCGGGGCGCACGTCAACCCATGTGCGCTTTCGCCCCTCGGCCCCCGAACGGGCGGTGATAGCACAGGTGCTTGGCCTGCTGTCCCTGCCAGAGCTGACCTTTGACGGCGACATCCGCCCCGCTGGCAAGCGCGATATGGTGCTGGAGGGCAAACTTGCCGCCAAGGTCGTGCAGCCCTGTTCCGTCACGCTGGAACCCGTGACGACCGTGATTTCCGACCCGGTCCGCCGCCAATACATGTCAGACTTCAAAGCGCCCGAAGCGGACGAGTTCGAAATCCCCGAGGATGACACCCAAGAGGCGCTGCCCGAAGTGATCGACGCAGCCTCCGTGGCGATCGAGGCGCTGGCCCTGGCGCTGCCGCTTTATCCACGTGCGCCGGGCGTTGAACTGGGTGAGGCGGTCTTTACCGAACCCGGCCTGAAGCCCCTGCGCGAAGGTGACCTGAAACCCTTTGCCGCACTGGCCGGGCTGGTTCTGAAGTCTGCGACCGACCCGCAGGACAAGACCTGACACCACAAACCGGGCCCTGTCCCAACCGGGCAGGGTTCTGAAAGCGATGAATTAAAGGGCTTGCACGTGGCCCAAATCCGTTTATGTTCCGCGCCTCATCCAAGAGGCTGATCACGGGTCTGGTGCCCCGGTCGGTTGCGCGGAAATCGCAAA
The DNA here is from genome assembly GCA_038231775.1 of Rhodobacterales bacterium. Lineage (GTDB taxonomy): Bacteria > Pseudomonadota > Alphaproteobacteria > Rhodobacterales > Rhodobacteraceae > Stagnihabitans. Next base: position 19,392 of record JBBRKS010000040.1, read on the forward strand.
GAAATCAGGGGTCTGTCCCCTTCAGTTTAAGGTGTGACATGGCAGTCCCGCAGAATCGTACGACCTCTTCCAAGACCGGAATGCGCCAGTCGCATGACAAGCTTGTGGCAGCTAACCCGGCCGAATGCTCCAACTGTGGCGAACTCAAGCGGCCGCACCATGTGTGTGGCGCGTGCGGCCATTATGACGCGCGTGAAGTTGTGGCTTCGGCTGCAACCGTCAACGTGGACGAGGACGCGGCGTAAGCCGCCCCCCCCGGCGCTGGCATTCCAATGACCCAAGGGGTCTCTGGCGACGCGGCCTTCGGATCGCCCTCCCCTGGAGAGCCCCGCATTGTGCTTTCGGTTGACGCCATGGGCGGCGACCGTGGACCGGCGGCAGTTGTCGCCGGTCTTGTCATTTGCGCTGACGACATGGCCGATGCCGATTTCATCCTGCACGGCGATGAGGGTGAACTGGCCAAACTGCTGGCCCGCCAACCGACGCTGAAGGGCCGGGTGACGATCCAGCACGCGGCACGAGTCGTGACGATGCAGGACAAGCCCAGTCAGGTGATGCGGCACGGTCAGGGCACCTCGATGTGGGGCTGCATCGATTCGGTGCGCTCGGGTGAGGCGACTGTCGCGGTCAGTTGTGGGAACACAGGGGCGCTGATGGCGGTGGCGATGATCCGCCTGCGCCGTCTGCCGGGGGTCAATCGTCCGGCCATTGCGGTCCTGTGGCCGTCACGCAACCCAAGTGGGTTCAATCTGATGCTGGACGCCGGGGCCGACATCAAGGCCGATGCGGCTGACCTGTTGCAATACGCCATGATGGGCGCCTCCTATGCCAGAAACGGCATGGGTCTGACCCGCCCCCGAGTCGGCCTGCTGAACGTCGGCACCGAAGAGCATAAGGGCAGTGCTGAACTGAAATCCGCCAGCGACCAGATCGCGACGGCGGCGGCGCGCGGCGACTATGACTACATCGGCTACGTCGAAGGGGTCGATCTGCCGTCCAACCGGGTCGATGTGATCGTAACCGACGGCTTCACAGGCAATGTGGCGCTGAAAACCGGTGAGGGCACCGCCCGCCTGATCGGTGACTTCCTGCGTGAGGCGTTCAACGCCACCGTCCTGTCAAAGTTCGCAGCCCTTCTGGCGACCAACGCGCTGAAGCGTCTGCGCAAGCGGATGGACCCGCGCCGGTCGAACGGCGGGGTGTTTCTTGGCCTGAACGGCATCGTGGTCAAATCGCACGGCGGATCAGACGCAACCGGGGTCGCGGCGGCGGTCGATATGGCGTACCGCCTGGCGCGTTCGGGCTTTCGCGAGCGGCTTGCGGCGCGGGTTGCATCGGCCATGGGCCCGGGGCAAGGTGACGATGCAGGGGCCCAATCGCCGCCCCGTGAAGCTTCAGCGGGGCAACCTCAATGACATTGCGCGCCGTGGTCAGGGGCGTCGGGCACTATTTGCCCGACCGGGTTGTGCCCAATTCCGAGTTGGAAACGCTGGTCTCAACCACCGATGAATGGATCCGCAGCCGGTCGGGCATCGAACGCCGCCATTTTGCCGCCGAAGGCCAGACGACGTCAGACCTTGCGACACGGGCTGCGGCGGCTGCCCTCGCCAATGCGGGGCTGACGCCGGATGATATTGATGCGATCGTGCTGGCCACCTCGACCGCCGATCTGACCTTTCCGTCGGCGGCCACCATGGTGCAGGGCAATCTGGGCATGACGCACGGTTTTGCGTTTGACCTGCAGGCGGTCTGCGCGGGCTTTGTCTTTGCGCTGACCACGGCGAATGCGCTGATCGTGTCAGGTCAGGCCAAACGCGTGCTGGTCATCGGGGCGGAAACCTTCTCGCGCCTGATGGATTGGAGCGACCGCGCCACCTGCGTGCTGTTCGGCGATGGGGCCGGTGCTTTGGTGCTTGAGGCGCAAGATCTGTCCGGCACCTCCTCTGACCGGGGCATCCTCGCCACCGACTTGCATTCTGACGGGCGGTTCAAGGATTTGCTCTATGTCGATGGCGGCGTGTCAACCGGCACCACCGGCCATCTGCGCATGCAAGGCAAGGAAGTCTTCCGCCACGCCGTTGAAAAGCTGGCCGAAACCGCCCATACGGCGCTGGAAAAGGCCGGTCTGACCAGTGACGACGTGGCGTGGATCGTGCCGCATCAGGCCAATATCCGCATCATCGAAGGCACCGCCAAGCGCATGCATGTGTCGATGGACCGGGTCGTGGTGACCGTGCAGGACCACGGCAACACCTCTGCCGCCTCAATTCCCCTTGCTTTGTCGGTCGGCGTGCAGCGCGGCCAGATCAAACCGGGCGATCTGATTGTGACAGAGGCGATTGGCGGCGGCCTGTCCTGGGGGTCGGTCGTTCTGCGCTGGTAAGCCAAAAATTTTCGTCGAAAATTTTTGGCCGCGCACGACGCCACAGGCACCGCTTTGCAACATTCCACCGCATCTAAAGAACGCGCTACAAGCCATTGTTATTGACTCGCAATTTGATCCGCCGCATCTTTGGAAAAAGACCAAGGGGGACAGCATGGCTGAAAAGACTCTGACACGAATGGACCTGAGCGAATCGGTCTTCCGTGAGGTTGGCTTGTCGCGCAACGAATCTGCGCAGTTGGTCGAGGCGGTTTTGCGCCATGTCTCTGATGCCTTGGCATCGGGGGAAACCGTCAAGATATCGTCCTTCGGCACATTTTCCCTGCGCGCCAAGACCGCACGGGTCGGCCGCAATCCCAAGACCGGGGACGAGGTTCCGATTTCGCCGCGCCGGGTTTTGACCTTCCGTCCCTCGCATCTGATGAAGGATCGCGTCGCGGGCGGGGGCAAGTAAGGACAGGTCGCGGATGGACAAAGCGCCAGAAGCCTTCCGCACCATATCCGAAGTGGCCGAAGTGCTTGAAACGCCAGCCCATGTGCTGCGGTTCTGGGAAAGCCGTTTTCCACAGATCAAGCCGGTCAAGCGGGCGGGCGGGCGGCGCTATTACCGGCCTGCTGACGTGGCACTTCTGGCCGGCATACGGCATCTTTTGCACACCGAGGGCATGACGATCCGGGGCGTGCAGAAGGTGCTGCGCGAACAGGGTATCAGGCACGTGGCAGCGCTGGGTGGCGCGGATATCAGCGCGCTGGATATGGAGGCCGGGGACGATCTGGTTGACAACTTCGGAGGTGAACTGGCCGAGGCTGTGTCGATCCGGGCAGAGCCTGGCGCGCAGATCGTGCCGATCGACAGCCTGACGCGCAAGGCGTCAGAAACTTTGACGGCTACACCGCCTGCTCCGTTTGGCGCAGCGCCCATTCCGTCCGCCGAAATCCAGCCGCTGTTTTCCGGGTCGTCCGAAGCTGTCGGGCCGTCAGACCCTGCGCTGCGAAAACCCCCGGCGGCCTTAAATCCCGACCGGCCAATTGACACCTCTGTGCCGCATGACGGCGAGGGCGGCTTTATCGCGTTTTCCAACCCGCGCCGCCCGCGTCCCAAATCGCTGCCATCCGGCGCGGATGATTTGTTGCAGCCCAACCTGCCCCTGACGCTTGAACCCCAACCTGCGGTGCGGGACGCCGATGCGGACGCCGCAGAAATGCCAGCGTTACAGCGCGATCCTGACGTTCCTGCGCCTTTGTCCTCGCAAGACCCCATACCCGAAGCCCCGCACATCTGGGTTGAACCAGAGCCAGCGGCGGAAGCCATTGTAGTCAACTTGGCCGAAGTCGCACCGGCCCAAACCGAGCCAGTCCAACTTGATCCGGTCCAGCCTGAAGCGATCCAAGCCGATCCGGTCCAAGTCGTCACAGCCCCTGATCTGCCGTTTTCACCCCCGCCCGAGGGGACCGACCCAGCCGAGGCGCTTATGCCCGACCCCACTCAACCCGAAATCCCCAACCTTGCAGGGCTTGCGGCCCGGCTTCGCGCCCTGACAAACGCCCCGGACATGTCTGCCCTCGAAGACCTGCATGCCCGCCTTGGCCTGTTGCACGCCCAGATGGCCGAGGCCCTTCGGTTGCGCCGATAGACCCGCACCTCCATGCAAAGACGCCCGAATTTTCCCGCTTGCCCCGGCCCTGAATATCGCTATGTATCGCGGCCATCGTCGGGTCGTAGCGCAGCCTGGTTAGCGCGTCCGTCTGGGGGGCGGGAGGTCGAGAGTTCGAATCTCTCCGGCCCGACCATTGAAGAAACCGCTCGTGGGGCATCTGGCCGTGCGGGCGGTTTTTTATTTGAAATGGCCGTGTTGGGTGGGGAATTTTTGCGCGGGTCTTTCAACCGACGCGCCGCCAGACCTGATTTCGCCCGGCAAATCGGGCCGAGCCCGCGCGTCCCGATGCCAGACCATGCCGTCCCAAACCCGACCAGAAAGGCCTGCCCATGACCCGCCCCGGTGTGCTGCCCGCCCAAGCCCTGCGCCAGCTGATCGCTGACGGGGCCATCAGCGCGGCACTTGCGGTTGACCCGGCACAGGTCCAGCCGGCCAGCCTTGACCTGCGGCTGGGGACCCGCGCTTACCGGGTGCGCGCGTCCTTTCTGACCGGTACGGGCCGCACCGTGGCGGGGCGGCTGGACGAATTCACCATGCACGAGGTTGACCTGACCCAAGGCGCCGTGCTGGAAAAGGGCTGCGTCTATGTCATCCCCCTGATGGAGGCGCTGGCCCTGCCGCAGGGGCTGTCGGCGGTGGCCAATGCGAAATCCTCAACCGGGCGGCTTGACCTTCTGACCCGCACGATCACCGATGGCGGCACCGAATTTGACCGCATTCCCGACGGCTACCACGGCCCCCTATATGCCGAGGTTTGTCCGCGCAGCTTTTCCGTTCTGGTCCGCGCCGGGCAGCGTCTGAACCAGATCCGCTTTCGGCGCGGCCACGCGACCTTGACCGATGATCAGTTGCGCGCCCTGCATGCCGCCGAAAATCTGGTGTCGGGTGAGCCTGTCATTTCTGAGGGCCTGGGCTTTTCAGTTGACCTGCGGCCTGCCGCCGGCGATCTGCTAGGCTACCGGGCCAAGCCGCATACCGGCGTGATCGACCTTGACCGGATCGGCCACTATCCGGCCCGGCAATTCTGGGAGGAGGTGCGTGCCAGCGATGGCCAGATCATTCTGGACCCCGGCGCATTTTATATCCTGGTCAGCCGTGAGGCCGTGACGATCCCGCCGGATTATGCCGCCGAAATGGCACCCTACCTTGCCATGGTTGGCGAGTTCCGCGTCCATTATGCCGGGTTCTTTGATCCGGGGTTTGGCCATTCCTCGGCCGGGGGGGCCGGGTCGCGCGGGGTGTTGGAGGTGCGCTGCCACGAGGCTCCGTTCGTGCTGGAGCATGGCCAGGTGGTGGGGCGGCTGGTCTATGAGGCGATGAGTGAGAGGCCGGATTTGTTGTATGGCATGGGCATCAAATCGAACTATCAAGGGCAGGGATTGAAGCTGGCCAAGCAGTTCAAGGTGTGAAATCGGTGTGATAACACACGTGTTATGCTTCGTAATGCGTTGATATTGTTTGATATTCAAGATTTTATTAAGGGTTTGTTAAGATTTGGTTTCGCAAGGGAGGCATAGGAGTTTGGGTTTTCGGAGGTGGGAGTCGGGGTGTCCCCCGACTTACGCGGTGGCGGGAGCCTCTGCCGCTTCGGGTTCGGGGCCCTGCCCTACGGCCAAAGCCTCTGCTCTTAGGATGCGGGCGATTTGGGCGGCATCGTCGGGGGTGAAGGTCAAAGGCAGGCGCAGGTCGATCAAGGCGGACAGGATGCGGTCGGTTTGCGGCAGGGTTTGCGGCACCGCATAGTGCCAGTGGTCATAGCGCGAGGTGAAGGCCACCGGATCGGGTGCGCCGAACCATTTCAACTCTACCCCACGGGCCACGCTGCGCTGCACGTAAAGGGCAATGCGTGCGACACTCCAATCCGCCAGACGGAACTGGAAGGACGAGCCGACATAGGTTTCAGCCTGTGGCCGCTGCACCAGCGTCAGGCCGGGTGTCGATTGCAGGCCAGCCTCAAGCGTCTGGTACAGGGTTTTCCAGCGCGCCACGCGGTCGGGCAAGGCGGCCAGTTGCGGGCGCAGGATGGCGGCGCGCAGATTGTCCATCCGGCCTGACACGTTGGGGGTGGTCATCCGCAGGCCTTCAAACGCGTCCACCGGCGGGGCCGCTTTGTGCTTGGCGTACAGCATGTAACTGCCCGACAGCAGGATCGCCTTGGCCATGATCTGCGGGTCATCGCAGGTCAGAAAACCGCCCTCCCCCGAGTTGATGTGCTTGTAGGTTTGCATCGAATAACAGGCGATCAGGCCGTGGCGACCCGAAGGCGTGCCGTTCCAACCGCCACCCATCGTGTGGGCGCAGTCTTCGATGATTGTCAGGTTCAGGTCGCAGCACAGCGCCGTCAGCGCGTCCATGTCGCATTGATGGCCGCGCATGTGCGACAGCATCAAAATCCGCGCTCCGGTGGTTTTGGCTTTGGCGGCAAGGTCGGCAAAGTCCAGCGTCAGGTCCTCGGTCACCTCAACAAACACCGGGCTGCCGCCACAGGCCGCAATCGCCCCGGGAACTGGCGCCAGCGTGAAGGCGTTGGTCAGCACCGGTTCGCCGGGTTTGAGGTCAAGGGCGCGCAAGGCACAGCCCAAGGCGTAACCGCCAGAGGCGACGGCAAGGCAGTATTTTGCACCGGTCAGGGCGGCAAATTCCTCTTCCAGCAGGGCGGTTTCGGCGATTTCACCGGGTGCAGTGTTATAGCGGTGCAGACGACCATGGCGCAGGACGGCGATAGCCGCCTGTATCCCAGCCTCTGGGATGGGTTCTTGTTGGGTGAAGTTGCCCTTGAACACCTCTGTCACAGTGCCGCCTCCCGTTCATCGCCGACCAGCCAGAGGAACACGGCCAACGTGGCCAGCATCCCCGCGCCAGTCACATAATAGGACACTTTGGGCGATAAGAAAGGTGCGCCGGGCGACATGAAGTAGCCGAAAAGCTGGGCGTAAAACACCGTACCGCCCAGCATCGCCACGTTCATGATGGCGGACAGACCACCTTGCAGTTCGCCTTGGGCATTTTCGGGGACGCGCTTGGACATCAGCGCCGACAGAAGCGGGTGGATGAAGCCTTCGGGGCCGTGGATCACCATCAGCAGAAAGATCATCGGCAGGGAGCCTGCGATGCCGTAGCCAAAGCCCACAAGTGTCGCACAGATCAGGCCGATGGCGATGGTTTTACGCTCGCCCATCGCCTTGACAAAGCGGCCGGTCAGACCGCCCTGAAACGCCGCCATGACAAGGCCGAAAAACGCCAGCGTCAGGCCGACCATCGCCTCTGACCAGCCAAAGCGCGCCTTGCCCCAGAACGCCCAGATCGCGGGGTAGACCGAGGTGAAGAAGAAGAACATCGCCAGCACAAGGCACATCGGCAGAACGCCGTGGTAGCGGGCGAACACCTTGAACGACCCGAACGGGTTGGCGCGCGACCATTCAAACGGGCGGCGGTTGGCGGGGGTCAGCGTTTCGGGCAACACAAACCAGCCGTAGATCAGGTTCAGGCCCGATACGGCGGCTGCGACATAGAACGGCACGCGTGCGCCAAACTCACCCAACAAACCACCGATGGCCGGACCGATGATGAAGCCAAGGCCGAACGCAGCGCCCAGCATGCCAAAGGCACGGCCCCGGTCTTCAGGCGCTGTGACGTCGGCGATATAGGCGTTGGCGATCACCCATGACGCCCCGCACAGGCCCGCAAGGATGCGGCCAAAGTACAGCCAGCCGGTTGTCGGGGCCAGCGCCTGTGCCAGAAAATCAATGCCAAGCCCGAAGATGGCCAGCAAAAGCAGGGGTCTGCGGCCAAACCGGTCTGACAGATTGCCCATCATCGGGCCGAACAGAAATTGCGCGACCGAATAGGCTGCCGCCATCCAGCCGCCGATCTTTGCCGCCTCTGCCAACGACACATGGCTGACCTGGCCGATCAGTTTGGGCAGCACCGGTATGATGATGCCAAAGCCGACCATATCAAGAAACACCGTGATCCAGACGAAGGTGACCGCGTGGCGTGACGCGGGTGCGGCGAGGCTTTGGGTCACGGCGGCTCCAACATTCGGGATTGCGGCGGTTGTCTCAGGAACTCAGGGTTTGGGCAAGCGCGGGCAGGTCGTCGTAATGGTGCAGCAGGGCATCGGGGGAAAGGCGCGTGATGGCATGACCCTCGGGGCCGAAGGTGACAAGGACGATGGGAACCTGGGCTGCGCGGGCGGTGTCGCGGTCAGTCTGGGTGTCACCGATCAGGACGGAGCGGGCAACTTTGCCCCCTGCCCGTTCCACCGCGGCGATGTAGGGCTTCGGATCGGGCTTGCGCACCGGGAACGTATCTGCGCCCACCAAGGCATCAAACAAGGGGGCAATCCCCAGGCGCCTGACCAGTTCCACCGCCAACCCCTCGGGCTTGTTGGTGCAGATGGCGGTGGCATAGCCTTGCTGGCGCAAAGCCTCGACGGCGGCCACGGCTCCGGGGTATAATCTGGTTTCACGGTCAAGGACCTCGGCATAGGTGGACAGCAGCCGGGGATATTCGCGGTCAACGTCCTGTTCGGTGAAGGGCGCGCTCAGGCGGCCAAAGCCAAGCCGCAACATCGCCCGTC
>JBBRKS010000041.1:0-27496 GCA_038231775.1 Rhodobacterales bacterium
GACCGCCTGTTGCGCCAATTCCAGCAGCAATTCCAGTTGCATCTCATAGGGTAATGCCTCGAAATCGGTCATCTTTGGTGCATCAGTTCCCGCGCGCGCGGCATCGCGGCTTCAAACCTGTCCATGATTTCCTGACACATCTCAGGGCTTAGCAAGGCCCCCGGTTTCCACTGCAAAACCCGCTTGTCCAGCGACGAAAAAATCGCCCACACCCCGTTTTCATACAGCGCCCGGCTGACCGCCACGGCCGCTTCGGGTGGCCCGAACTCCAGCCCCAGCACGATCCCGCGCTGCCGAACCCCGGTAAAGATATCACCGTGCCGCTGCATCGCCCCGGCCATCGCATCACGAAAAAACGCAGTCACAGCGTGAACCGAGGCGACCGTTTCAGGCCGCTGCAAAATCTCCAGCACCTTATAGGCCACCACACAGCCCAGTTCCGCCCCACCAGTGGTAGAGATATGCGCCGCACCGTCTTCATTCAGCCACCCGCCGGCCTTTTCATTCACCAGACAGGCAGAGATCGGATACAACCCGCCGCTTAGCCCTTTACCCGTCACCATGATATCGGGCTGAATGTCATAGGTCTGCCAGCCCCACATCTGCCCGCAGCGCATCATGCCGGTCTGCACTTCATCCGCGATGTAAAGCGTGCCGTAGGTCTCACAAAGTGCCTTGCACGCCGCCAGATAGCCCTCATCCGGCAGCGGAAAACCGTAGGTCGCGGGGATGGTTTCCATGATCAGGGCTGCCACATCGCGGCCTTTCAGCGCCTGCTCCATCGCGGCCAGATCGTTGAACGGCACCTGAAGGAAGGTCTCCGGTTGGTCCGACAGGAAAATCTTGGAAAACCGTTCATCCCCGGTGGCAACCGACAGGCCACCATGCCCGTGATAGCCTTTGATGATAGAGACAATCTTGCGCCGTTTGGTGGCATAGCGCGCTGATTTCAAAGCAATATCAACCGCCTCAGCCCCACCGGCCCCGAAGACCGCATATTTCATGCCGGGGCTGACCTTCACCAGTTCCTCGGCCAGATAGGCGCGCGCGATGGAGGGGAACCAGTGGTTGCCCATGTCAAAATAATCCAGTGCGCCCTTCAAAGTCTCAACCAGTTCCGCGTTGCGGTGGCCCAGATTGTAGGTGCCGCCGTTCAGATGCAGGTCTATCAGACGGCGACCGTCCATGTCGTAGATGCAATAGCCTTCGCGGCGTCCCATCACCAGGTCGATCCCGGCCTTTTGCCAGAACCTGGTCTTGTCCGGGTTCCAGTATTCGATGGATCTTTCAAGCACCGCTGGCTTGTTTTCGAATTTGAAGGGGCCAAGGTCGAACATCGCCGGGGTACTCCGCAAAGCTTGTCAGTGCCATCAAACACCCGGTCCGGAAAGACTGTCAACGCCCCAGAATGCGCCGGGATGGTATGGTGGGCCAGTGGCAAAAGGGCCGTGACCGCGCTGCCAGCGCAATCCATCAGTGATCGAAAACCAAGCTCCACCAAAGGCTTGCACTCTGCAACAGGTCTTGCATCGCCAGCATCTCTCCGCCCTGTTGCACCAACATAAGGCGCGGCACGGTGCCGTTGTTGTACAGACTGACCATCAGATCGCCGACCGGAAGGCTGGAAAACGCATCAGGTGCGACCACAGTTGCCACAACCGTCAGGCGCGGGCCGTCCGCTCCACCGGCGCACAAATCCATAAGCGCGCCCAGTGAGGGGTCAAGGCCTCGCAAACCCGCCCGAAACGCCAGAAAATCGCCCGCCGTCGCAAGCGCTGGCCAAGGTAAGTCCGCACGCCCGGCATAGGCGAGATCCGTCATCTGATCCAGCAGCACCGCCGCATGCAGCGCGTGTCGGGCCGACAGCGGCGCGCGCCGGCTGACCCGAACGGCAGCGAGTGCCGCCGCCCAGGCCAACCGGTGATCCGGCAGTGTCACGCCAGATGGCGCGCAAAGAACTCGGCTGTGCGCGCAAAGGCGACGGTGGCTGCGGGCGCATCGAAAGTCGGCGTCCGCTCATCATTGAAAAAGCCGTGATCCGCGCTGTACAGGTAGATCGGCACGTTCGGATAGCGGGCGCGCAACTGTTCAACCTGTTCGACCGGAATCGACGCATCGCGGTCGCCGTAGTGCATTTCGATCGGGATTTGCGGGACCGCATCAATGTAGTTCGGCAGTCCGCCGCCATAATAGCCCGACGCCGCCGACACCCCCAGACTTGCATCCGACGCCGCGCGCCAGCTGAGCATGCCGCCAAAACAATAGCCCGTCACGCCGACCTTCCCACCCTTGGAAGCCTCGGCCACCGCTGCCTTGATGTCCAGCATCGCAAGTTCGGGCTTGAAGGCACCAATGAACTCTATTGCTTTGCCAAAACTGGCGGGTGAGTATTCGTCGGTCACAAAACCCGGCATTGCCCGGTCTTGCACGGCAGGCGCTATGGCCAGATAGCCCAGTGCGGCGAACCGGTCGGCAGCACTGCAAATCTGGTGGTTGACGCCGAAAATCTCTTGCAGCACCACAACACCGCCCCGTGGTTTGCCCGAGGGTGCCGACCGGTAGGCGCGAAGTGCGACTTTGTCTTCGGTGGTCAGCGTGATGAATTCGCCCATGACGCGGTTTCCTTTTGATCTGGATGATGGGGCAGACCTGATCAAGCTTCCCGCCGTTATACAACCGCCCTTGGATGAAGTTTTCGTGATCATTCGCATAGGGAAGCGGAGTTGCGGGCGTCTTCAGGCTGATTTGATGCCTTCGGTTGTCGGGCTTCGATGCCGCAGCACTACGTCTATTGAGGTGGTCCGGACGGGTCCGAGCATGTTGACCCTCAACCCGCCAGACCCCAGAAATTTGCCGCCAATCAATCGCTTGCCAACGCAGCGGTAAGGGTCTGACGCGGCCCTCTGTCATACCGCACCGAACCTGTTTCCTGCCATCAGGCGCAGCCCGACCGTTTTGCGAACTGGCCAGCACAGACTCCCACTGCGCCCGCTGTCCCCTTTGATTCAGAAAGAAAACTATGCGCTTGCCTTGGACCGGCCTGCTTTGATACCGATGCAATGGCAACGCTGTCATCGCGGGCCGTACAGGCGGTCACCCAGATGGCACGCCTGACAGCAACGCCAAACCGGAGGGTGCGAATGACGAATAACTCGGCCATGAAAGTCTGCGTGATCGGCCTAGGGTCGATGGGGATGGGCATCGCCGGATCGTTGGTGCGCGCCGGGTTTGTCGTGTCGGGCTGCGATGTGTCTGCCGATGCTGTTGCGCGTTTTGCCGCGATGGGCGGTCAGGGTGCGACAACCCCGGCAGAGGCGGCACAGGGCGCTGACGCGGTGGTGTGTGTCGTGGTCAATGCCGCACAAACCCAGACGGTTCTGTTCGGCCCTGACGGCGCTGCGGCGCATATGGCACCGGGTGGAGTGATCCTGTCTTGCGCCACCATGGCCCCCGACGCCGCCCGCAAGTTCAGCGCGCAGGCCCACGACCTGGGGCTTTTGTACCTTGATGCGCCGATCAGCGGCGGGGCGGCACGCGCCGCCTCGGGTGAGATGACTGTCATGGCCTCTGGCGAACCAGCGGCCTTTGAACGCGCGCGCCCCGTGCTGAACGCGGTTGCGGCCAAGGTCTACGAATTGGGCGATGGGGCAGGCACCGGGGCCGCGTTCAAGATCGTCAACCAGTTGCTCGCCGGGGTCCACATTGCCGCCGCGTGCGAGGCGATGACCTTTGCCGCCGCGATGGGCCTTGACCTTCCGCGCGTGTATGAAGTTATCACCGCAAGTGCCGGAAATTCCTGGATGTTTGAAAACCGCGTGCCCCATATTCTGGACGGCGACTATGCCCCGCGCAGCGCGGTTGACATCTTCACCAAGGACCTTGGCATTGTCACCGACATCGGGCGCGACTTGAAGTTTCCAACCCCGGTTGCTGCCACCGCGATGCAGATGTTTGTGATGACGGCGGCGGCGGGCATGGGGCGCGACGACGATGCCTCGGTTGCGCGGATGCTGGCCGGGTTGGCCGGGCTGACCCTGCCAGAGGCGAAGGCCTGACATGCCACGCTTTGCCGCCAACCTGACGATGATGTTCACCGAAGTGTCCTTCATGGACCGCTTTGCCGCAGCCGCCGCCGCTGGCTTTGACGCGGTGGAATTCCTGTTTCCCTACGACTTTGACCCTGAAGCCATCGCAGCCCAACTGCGCCAGCATGGCCTGACCCAGGCCCTGTTCAATCTGCCGCCCGGCGATTGGGCCGCCGGAGCGCGCGGTCTTGCCGCTTTACCGGGCCGAGAGGCTGAATTTGCCACCTCGGTCACCACCGCGCTTCACTATGCCAAAATCATCGGCGTGGACCGCGTGCACGTGATGAGCGGCCTTGCCGACCGCACCGACCTGGCTGCGCTGCACACCTACCGCGCCAACCTGACCCATCTGTGCAACGCGGCCCCCGCCGGTCTGACCATCGTGATCGAGCCGATCAACCCGCGTGACATGCCGGGCTACTTCCTGAACGATTTCACCTTTGCCGCCGACCTGATCGCCGACCTCGGCCTGCCAAACCTGAAACTGCAATTCGACATCTACCACCGCCAGATCATTCACGGCGATGTGCTGACCGGCCTGCGCCGCCATATGCCGATCATCGGCCACATCCAGATCGCCGCCGTCCCCCTGCGCCATGAACCCGGCACGGGAGAGTTGGACGACGCCCGCATCCTGCGTGAGGTTGACCTTCTGGGCTACACCGGTTTTGTCGGCTGCGAATACCGGCCTGCGGGCGACACCGTCGCCGGCTTGGGCTGGCGCAAAACCCTTACCCTATCCTGAATAGCTGAACGGAGACGACCATGACCAAACGCATCGTATTCACAGGCGGCACCGGCAAAGCCGGTCGCCACGCCGTCCCGCATCTCTTGGCCAAAGGCTATGATATCCTGAATGTGGACCTCAAACCGCTGGACCTGCCGGGGGTCAACACGCTGATCGCCGATCTGACCGACAGTGGCCAGGCCTTCAACGCGCTGTCCTCGCATTTCGGGCTGGATCACTATGCCGACGGCGCACCGCCCCGCGCCCCTGATGCCGTCGTGCATTTCGCCGCCATCCCGCGCGTCGGGATCGAACCTGACAACAAGACCTTCGCGGCCAATGTCCTGAGCACCTATAATGTGATTGAGGCTGCAATGAAGCTCGGCTGCCGCAAGGTGATCGTGGCCTCGTCTGAAACGACTTACGGTGTCTGCTTTGCCGAAGGCGACAAGGATTATCACAGCTTTCCCTTGACCGAAGACTATGACAGCGACCCGATGGACAGCTACGGCCTGTCAAAGGTGGTGAACGAGAAAACCGCCCGCGCCTTTGCGCTGCGCTACAAGGCCGACATCTATGCCCTGCGGATCGGCAACGTGATTGAACCGCATGAATATGCCCGCGATTTCCCGGGCTACCTTGCCAACCCTGCGATCCGCAAGCGCAACGCGTGGAGCTATATTGACGCCCGCGATCTGGGGGAAATCGTGCATTTGTGCATCGAAAAAGACGGGCTGGGTTATCAGGTGTTCAACGCGGTCAATGATACGATCACTGCGGACTTGCCAACGCCTGAATTTCTGGCCAAGTACGCCCCGAACTCCCCTGTCACCCGCACCTTGGGGGCCAAAGAGGCGCCTCTGTCGAACGCCAAGGCGCGTGAGGTTCTTGGCTTTGTTGAGGCGCATGACTGGCGCGACTATGTGAAACGGTAAAAAGGGGGCGGCGCGGGTGGCCAAGCAAAGACAGCGTCTGGTTGGGCGAAGAAGTCAGGTCACCGTCCGCGACGTCGCCCTTCTGGCAGAGGTCAGCGAATCGACCGTGTCGCGCATCATGCGCGGTCAGGATCTGGTGACTGAGGCGACCCGGCAAAAGGTCATGGAATCGGTGCGCGCCCTTGGCTACGTGCCCAACCGCATCGCAGGTTCACTCGCGTCACTGGATTCGCGGCTGATCGGGGTGGTGATCCCGTCACTGTCCAACATCGTGTTTCCCGAAGTGTTGCAGGGCATCAATGCCGGTCTGGCCGGAACAGACCGCCAATCGGTGATCAGCATCACCGACTATGACCTTGATCAGGAAGAGGTTGTCGTGCGCAACCTTTTGGCGTGGCAACCCGCCGCCGTGCTGATCGCAGGGTCAACCCATACCGACGCGACATGCCGGATGCTGGACCAAAGCGGCATCCGTGTGGTGGAGTTCATGGAAATCGACAATCCGCCGATTGATGTGGTGATCGGCCTTTCGCATGTCGGGGCAGGGCGCGCTACGGCCCGGCATCTGGTCGCCAAGGGTTACCGCCGCTTTGGCTATGTCGGCTACGGCGGCACCGTTGATATCCGCGCCCGGATGCGCCTTGACGGGCTGCGCGCCGGTCTGGCCGAAGCTGGACTGACACTTCAGGCGGAATCGCTGTCCGACGGCCAGACGTCGGTCGAAAAGGGCAAGGCGCAGACCGCCGATTTGTGCGCCCGTGCGCCGGGCTTGCAGGTCGTGGTCTATTCCAACGACGACATGGCGGTCGGCGGGCTGTTTCATTGCATGGGGGCGGGCATCAGCGTGCCGGGCGATCTGGCGCTGTTCGGTTTCAACGGGCTGGATATCGGGCGGGCCTTGCCGCAGCCTTTGTCGACGATACGGTCCAACCGCTTTCAGATCGGGCGGATGGCAGTGGAAGAGGTGCTGTCGTCAACCGCCCGTCCCGAAGGGGGCCGCGTGATCGACACCGGGTTTGAAATTGTCGAGGGTGCGACGGCCTGACCGCCTGACCGCCTGACGCCTGAACGAATCAACCCGACCCTCCGATCCAATAACGCAACTGCACAATACAAAAGGGGCGCCCGAACCTGTCGGACGCCCCCTCTTATTTCAGCCTAGCCTGCGATCACTTCTGGATGCAGGTGTCGACGGTGTCCTTGGTGCATTCGTCCAGACCGGTGAAGATCGGGTCGGCAACCTTTTCGCCCTTGATCAGCGAGATCATGGCGGTGGGTGCTTTGTAACCCATTTCGAACGGACGCTGACCGACCAGCGCGGTCACAAGACCCTCGCTGGCAAGGGCAACTTCGTCACCGATGGTGTCAGCAGCGCCAACGACAAACGAGTTGTCGGCGATTTTGGCAGCCAGCGGGGTCATCAGGTCACGGTAGGGCTGCGGTGCGCCAAACAGCGGCCAGCCGCCCATGATGCCAAACGCAGTCAGGTTCGGGTTGGCAGCCAGGATGTCGGTCATGGCCTGAACGCCCTTGGCGCCGTCATCGTTGGTGAAGACCGGGCAACCGGCAACTTCGGTCCATCCGCCTTCGCCAGCCAGTGCCGCCAGACCGGGGGTGCCGGACAAGGCGTCACGCATGCCCTGCGCACGGCGCAGGATGTTGTCAGCGCCGGTGTTACCTTCGATCGTGCAGATCGTGCCACCGTTCGGCGCGGCTTTCTTGATGTATTCGCCGATCTTCTGGCCCATCAAGGCGTTGTCGGTGCCCAGATAGGTCATGCGCAGGGCCGAATCCTCGGCTGCAAGGTCAGCGTCCAGGGTCATGATCGGGATCGTCGGCGCAGCGGTTTTCAGCGTCTGCGCGATCAGCTTGGCGTTGGACGGCGAGATGGCCATGGCCACGGTGGTCGACTTGCTCAGCATGTCTTGCACGATCTGCGCCTCGCCAGCTTCATCCGAGGTGGATGCAGGGCCGGTGTAGAAGCATTCGTATTCGCTGGATGCGTTTTCGCTGTTCCACTTTTCGCAGCCCTGATGGATCGCCTCGAAGAACGGGTTATCAAGCCCCTTCACCACGATCACCAGTTGCTTTTTGCCATCGGCAAAGCCGACGCCCGCGCTCAGCGCAAGCAGGGCAGCCGATGCAAACATAAGAGTCTTGTTCATTGGTTCACTCCTCCCAAAAATATCCGTCCGCAGGTCTTCCTGCGGCAGTATCGCGCCGGTCGAGCGGTGTCTGGGTCTGAAAGCCCAGTTCGTGCCGAACCCGGTCTGCAATGCAGTGAAATGACAATGAAAGCGCTGACACGTCAAGGGTGTCCGTGCAGGAATCCGTCAAAATCAGCGAACTATGACAGCGCTTTTATTCTAGGGATTTCATTGACTTTGCCAGCGCCTCTGGTTAGCTGGCCTCGCTAGGTTACCGCAAAGGGCCGTTCGGGGCATATGTTGCCTTGCTTCGGTTTTTTTCTTGAAGAGAAGACTATAAATTGATCACACCTAGCGGCGGGCGGGGAGGCCAGGCGTCGAGTGTCGGTACTTGAACTCAAGCACATAACCAAGAATTTTGGCGCAATCGAAGCGGTCAAGGACGTCTCTTTCGTCCTTGAACCCGGCGAGGTGATTGGCCTGATGGGTGACAACGGGGCCGGAAAATCCACCCTTGTCAAAATGATCGCGGGCAACTTCAGGCCCAGCAGCGGCTCCATGACGATGGACGGCAAAGAGATCGTCCTTCACCGCCCCGTCGAGGCGCGTCAGCACGGCATCGAGATTGTCCACCAGGACCTTGCGCTGTGCGACAACCTGACCGCAGCCGCCAACGTGTTTTTGGGGCGCGAACTGATGCGCGGTGTCGGCCCGATCCAGGTGCTGGATTACAAGTCCATGTACCGCCGTGCCGCCGAGATTTTCACAGAGCTTAAATCAGAAACCCGGCCCCGCGATCTGGTCAAGCGCATGTCGGGCGGTCAGCGTCAGGCCGTGGCCATCGCGCGCACCCGGCTTAGCAACGCCCGCATCGTGCTGATGGATGAACCGACTGCCGCCATTTCGGTCCGGCAGGTCGCAGAGGTGCTGAACCTGATTCGCCGTCTGCGCGATCAGGGCATCACCGTAGTTCTGATCAGCCACCGGATGCCCGACCTGTTCGCCGTGGCTGACCGCGTCATCGTGATGCGGCGCGGCACCAAGGTCGCTGACCGCAAAATTGCTGACAGTTCCCCCGAAGAAGTGACCGGTCTGATCACCGGCGCGATCGAGACGGTCTGATTCGCCGCGTCATCTCCGGTCTGGCCCTGTACAGGTGTCTGATCTCCAATTCTCTGCTATCCAACTGACTGCCGATGCCAAAACCAGAAAGGCTTGCGATGTCCACAACCTTGAGTGAAGCAATTGACCAAAGGCAGCAGTCCTGGCTGTCGGGCCTTTTGGGAAGTCAGACATTCTGGGTGTTCATCGCCGTCATTGTCGCAGCCCTTGGGCTGTCGTTCGTGACCGACAGTTTTGCCACGACCAAGAACCTGTACAACATCACTCGCAACGTGACCTTTGTGGCGATCATCGCCCTTGGCATGACGATGGTGATCATCACCGGCGGCATCGACCTGTCGGTCGGATCGGTTTTGTGCCTGTGTTCCATGGTTCTGGCCGTGGTGATGCACGCCGGATATTCAATCGAGGTTGGCATTGCCGCCTCGGTCGCGACAGCGCTGATCGTGGGGGCAATCAACGGCGTCCTGATTGCTTATGTGGGCTTACCGCCCTTTGTTGTGACCCTTGGCATGCTGTCCATCGCCCGCAGTCTGGCCATGGTCGCGTCCGGCAACACCGTGGTGTTTGAATTTGGCCCCGACCACGACAAGCTTTTGGCCTTGGGCGGCGGGGCTTGGCTGTTCCATATCGCAAACCCTGTAATCTACATGGTCGTGCTGGCGCTGATGACAGGGTTTGTGCTGCGCAACACAAAGTTCGGGCGCTATCTGTTCGCCATCGGTGGCAACGAACGCGCAGCCACGATGACCGGTGTTCCTGTTCGGATGATAAAGGTCGTGGTCTACATGATCTCTGCCCTGTCCGCCGGGATCGCCGGCATAGTTGAGACGGGCTGGCTTGGCGCTGTGACCACCAACATCGGCACCGGGATGGAGCTTCAGGTGATCGCCGCGGCCGTCATCGGCGGTGCCAACCTTGCGGGCGGTGGCGGCACCGCTTTGGGTGCGATCATCGGGGCAATGTTGATTGAGGTCATTCGCAACAGCCTTGGCCTGCTGGGCATCAATGCCTTCTGGCAGGGCGCTTTTATCGGGGGGGCTATCCTGTTTGCGGTCCTGTTCGACCGTCTGGCCAACTACCGCCGCAGCAACTGACCGGGTCCGGGCTGCGTCAGCCCGGATACCAGACCTTGCGCGCATCGCCCTCGGCCCGTTTGTAGGTCCACGCCGCGTCCACCAGCCGCCCAAGGTCATACCACGGCCGCCAGCCCAGTTCGGCCTTGGCGCGTGTGTTGTCCAGCCAGTTGCTGACAAACGCGCTTGGCACATCGACCGACGGCAGGTTGCGCGTTGCCAGCATCAGCTCTGCCAGCGCGCCGTAATCCACCGGTTCATCCATCGCGATGTTGTACAGCTTCTGCCGCGCCACCCGAGCCTGCAATGCCAGAATGATCGCTGATACCAGATCATCCACATGCACAAAGTTGCGTTTCAGCGGTTGGCCCTCGGCATCACGCAGCAACGGGATGGCGTGGGTTTGCAAAGCCTTGGCCGCCACATCGGGCGGCACCATGTGCTTCCAGTCCGGCCCGCCAAACAGATCGTCTCCGAATGACAGCGTGAGGCGGAAGTCGTCCTTCTCCATGATCCAGGGGGCGCGCAGACAGCACCAGTCCAGCCCGTACTGGATGCCAAACTGCTGAACCATCACCTCTTCCAGCACCTTGGACAGGGCATAACAGCCCGGATAGGCCATGTGCGGCGCGCTTTCGGTGATCGGTGCGGGGTGTTTGTGAAAGAAATGCCCCATTCCGGCATCGCCACCAATCAGAACAAAACGTTCGGCGGTGGGCTGCAGGCGAAACTCTTCCAACAGCCAGAACAGCCCTTTGACCGCGACATCCATCACGTCATCGGGGGTCTCTTTGCAAGTCGCCAGATGCACGACATGGGTGGCCCCCTGCACGGCCCGCTTGCAAACCTCGCGGTCTGACAACGATCCGCGCACGACGTGCAGACTGTCCGTCTCGGCCAACAGCCGGTTGTGACACAGCGCGGTGATCTGCACCTCGGGCATGGTCTGCACAAGCTTTGCGATCAGCGTCTGACCCACCTTGCCCGCAGCCCCGGTCACCAGTATTTTCATCCTGTCCCCCCTAGAACGCGCCCCGGCCTGCCGAACCCGGATCAGGCACACTTGATGCAATCCTTATCCAAGCAGGCCAAGGATACAATCATGCACCTTACCACGCCGCCCCTTTGTCGAATGCGCTTGGCAACCCGGCAGACGGTCGCTGCGCCACCGCAGAACCGGGTCTCGCTGCAGTTACCGCCACCCCACACCCGCCCGACCAAAACCCGGCCCATCGCACCAAGGTGAAGCGCGCCACACGCATTTTCCCTTGCATCCGCCCGCCCGGCGCCCAAATAGAGGGGGGCAATTCAGGGCAAAGGGGCCGCGCCAATGACCTATCAGATCGCCATCCTTGGCGCGTCAGGCTACACGGGTGCTGAACTGGTCCGCCTGATCGCCACCCACCCGGATATGACCGTCGCCGCCCTGTCTGCCGACCGCAAGGCCGGGATGCAGATGGCAGAGGTTTTCCCGTTTCTGCGCCACCTTGACCTGCCCAAACTGGTCCGGATTGAGGAAATTGATTTCTCAACCATCGACCTGTGCTTTTGCGCCCTGCCACACGGCACCACGCAAGCGGTGATTGCCGCCCTGCCGCGTGACCTGAAAATCGTGGACCTGTCCGCCGATTTCCGTCTGCGTGACGCGGCAGAGTATCAAAAGTGGTACAACCAGCCCCACACGCAGCCTGACTTGCAGGCCGAGGCGGTTTACGGTCTGACCGAGTTCTACCGCGCCGAGATCTCCGCCGCCCGTCTGGTGGCAGGCACGGGTTGCAATGCGGCCACCGGCCAATTCGCCCTGCGCCCCCTGATCGCCGCCGGGGTGATTGATCTGGACAGCATCGTGATTGACCTTAAGGCCGGGGTGTCCGGGGCAGGGCGGTCAGCCAAGGAAAACCTGCTGCACGCCGAATTGTCGGGCGGCACCCACACCTATTCGATGGGCGGCAAGCACCGGCATCTGGGAGAGTTCGATCAGGAGTTTTCAAAGGTCGCTGGCCGCCCGGTTCATGTGCAATTCAGCCCGCATTTGTTGCCGATGAACCGGGGCATCCTTGCCACCGTCTATGTCAACGGCGACCCTGCCAATGTGCACCAGACCCTGACCGCCGCTTACGCCGCCGAACCCTTTCTACGCGTGCTGCCGTTCGGCACGCTGCCCTCGACCCGCGACATCGCCGGATCGAACTTTTGCCATATCGGCGTGATCGGTGACCGTCTGCCGGGACGTGCGGTCGTGGTTGCGGTGCTGGACAATCTGACCAAAGGCTCCTCCGGTCAGGCCATCCAGAACGCGAACCTGATGCTGGGCCTGCCAGAAACCACCGGGCTGATGCTGGCCCCGATCTTCCCATGAGGTCGCTTTTGTCAATGAGGTCACCATGGCTGGCATGAAGGGTCTGAAAAAGACACGGCGCATTCAGATCATTCTGGTGGCCTTTGTCGCTTTGGGCCTGTCCACCGCGCTGATCGGCTACGCGATGAAAGACGGCATCAACTTCTTCCGCTCGCCCACCCAGGTCTCAACCATGCCGCCCCGCCCGGGAGAGGTGTTTCGTCTGGGCGGTCTGGTAGAGGTCGGGTCACTGGTGCGCGATCAGGGCGATACGATCACCTTCAAGGTCACCGACACCAAAGACACCGTGCCGGTTGCCTACAAAGGCGTTCTGCCCGACCTGTTTGCCGAAGGCGCAGGCGTGATCGCCATGGGCCAGATGCAGGACGGCACGTTTGTGGCGACAGAGATTCTGGCCAAGCATGACGAGAAATACATGCCCAAGGAAGTCATCGACGCGCTGAAAGCCCAAGGCGTGTACAAAGACGCCAAACCCGGCAGCTAGGCCCCCAAGGTTGTGGCCCCATACCTGACACCGATCCACGCGGCGTACCTGCACGCCTGACTGAAACCCGCACCCACGCCTCAAGCGCGCCGGCATCGCGCCCAGTTCAGACCCGGCAGCGCAGTCTGCGGGCACAAGCCCGGCCACGGCAGCCCCCCGCATACAACCCAAACCCGCCGCACGCTCGGTTACCGACAGGTTAACATATTAGGCACAGTTTGACCCGGTCATCCGAACCCGGGGGGCTTCATGCCAGACGTGCGCCAGATTGCCGAAGAAATCGTTGCCCGCGAGGGTGGCTTTGTGAACGACCCCGCCGATCCCGGTGGGGCTACCAACCACGGTGTCACGCTTGGCACCCTGAAAGCCCTGTCGCGCGATGTCACCGCCGACGGGCAGATTGATGTAGCCGATGTGCGCGCTTTGACCGGCGAGGATGCGGTTGAAATCTTCCTAAGCCGCTATTTCGACCGACCCGGCCTACGCCACTTGCCACAGGCGCTGCAGCCGCCGGTGTTTGACATGTATGTGAATGCAGGCGTCATGGCGGTCAAACTGCTGCAACGCGTGCTGA
Source organism: Rhodobacterales bacterium (assembly GCA_038231775.1). Classification (GTDB taxonomy): domain Bacteria; phylum Pseudomonadota; class Alphaproteobacteria; order Rhodobacterales; family Rhodobacteraceae; genus Stagnihabitans. The sequence continues at coordinate 13,510 of JBBRKS010000041.1, forward strand.
AGGCCAGCGGCTATCCGTTGCGCGATGACGGCGTTCTTGGCCCGGTGACCCTGACCGCCGCCTGCACCGAGGCGGCCATCGGGGCGCAGGCCCTTGTCAACCGCTACGGCATCGCCCGGCGTGACTTTTACTACGGCCTTGCCGATGCCCGCCCCGCCTCGCGCAAATATGCCTGCAAGCGCGATGGCGGCAAAGGTGGTTGGATCACCCGGGCCGAGGCCTTCATCTCCCCAGACCTTCGTTTGACCCAAACCCAGCATCAGGCGCGCATTGCGGCCTGGATTTGAAAAGGATGCCAAGATGGACATGACCAAGATCATCACCACCGTCGAAACCGCTGCCGAGGATCTGATGACCGGCACCGCCGGTCCGATGCCGCAGTTTCAGCCCAAGACGCCGACCGGAAAGGCTGGCTATGACCACCTGATCGACGCGATGAACCGCCTGCCACGCCCGCTGATGGCGCTGGGTTCTTTGGGAGTGTTTGTCGTGGCGGGCATCAATCCGGCGTGGTTTGAAACGCAGATGCAGGCCCTTGCCGCCATGCCGCAACCCTTGTGGTGGCTGTTGGGGGCCGTGATGACGATGTTCTTCGGCTCGCGTGAGGCGCACTACATCCGCACCGCAACCCCGCCCAAAGCCTGAATATCCCGTGATGCTGAAGGGCCGCACCCGTTCCCCGGTGCGGCCCTTTCGCCAAGCCCGCCCCGGGGCTAAACCGCACCCCCGGCGCAACCCACTTGCCGATCCCGCACCGAGGCCGCACCCCGCTGCGGCCCTTTCGCCAGACCATCGCCTGACGCATCCTTGACCTGACGCATCCTCTCTGGCATCCCGCTTTGGATGAGACAGGATTTGATCAGATGAACCTCTTCGCCGATATCCGCGCCCTTGTGGTGGCCGAACTGGCCGCCATGACGGCCGAGGGTGCCCTGCCGCAGGGCCTTGACCTTGCCAACGTCACCGTCGAACCGCCGCGCGATCAGGCGCATGGCGACATGGCCACCAACGCCGCGATGGTGCTGTCCAAGCCCGCAGGCAAAGCCCCCCGTGTGATTGCCGACGCCCTTGCCGCCCGCCTGTCGAAAGACCCGCGCATCAGTGCGGCAGAGGTGGCTGGTCCCGGATTTCTGAACCTGCGTCTGTCCAACCTTGTCTGGCAGGGCGTTGTCAAAGCCGCGCTGACCGACGGTGCCGACTTTGGCCGCTCAACCTCGGGCGCTGGCCGTTCGGTCAATGTCGAGTTTGTGTCTGCCAACCCAACCGGCCCTATGCATGTCGGCCATGTGCGCGGCGCTGTCGTCGGAGACGCGCTGTCCAACCTTTTGGCCTTTGCGGGCTGGACCGTGACCCGCGAATACTACATCAACGATGGCGGCGCGCAGGTTGATGTCCTTGCCCGGTCAGCCTTTGAACGCTACCGCGAGGCGAACGGCCTGTCCCCCGAAATCCGCGAAGGCCTGTATCCCGGCGATTACCTTATCCCGGTGGGTGAGGCGCTGAAGGATAAATACGGCGACACCCTGCTGAACCAGCCCGAATCCGTCTGGCTGGCCGATCTGCGCGATTTCGCCTCTGCCATGATGATGCAGGAAATCCGCAACGATCTGGCGCAGTTGGGCGTGCGGATGGATGTCTACTCTTCTGAAAAAGCCCTGTACGGCACCGGTAAGATTGAGGCGGCCATTCAAGCCCTGCGCGATCAGGGCCTGATCTATGAAGGCACACTTGAACCCCCCAAAGGCAAAACGCCCGAGGATTACGAGCCGCGCATCCAGACCCTGTTCCGGTCCACCGCGCACGGCGACGATGTGGACCGTCCGGTGATGAAATCCGACGGCTCATGGACCTATTTCGCCCCCGACATCGCCTATCACTACGACAAGGTCCAGCGCGGCTTTGATGAACTGATCGACATTCTGGGCGCTGACCATGGCGGCTATGTCAAGCGCATGAAGGCGGCGGTCGCGGCCCTGTCGAACGGCAAAGTTGCCCTTGAAATCAAGTTGATCCAGCTCGTCAAGCTGTTCAAGAACGGCGAACCGTTCAAGATGTCCAAGCGGGCAGGCACCTTTGTCACCCTGCGCGATGTGGTCGAACAGGCGGGCGCTGACGTCACACGTTTCATGATGCTGACCCGCAAGAATGACGTGGCCTTGGATTTCGACTTTGCCAAGGTGCTGGAGCAGTCCAAGGACAATCCGGTGTTCTACGTCCAATACGCCAATGCCCGGATCAATTCGGTTCTGCGCAAGGCGGCCGCCGCTGGCATGGACATTTCTGACGCCGCTTTGGCGCAGGCCGACCTGACGCAACTCTCGCACCCTGCGGAAATCGACATGGCCCAGCAGATCGCCGAATGGCCGCGTGAGGTTGAAATTGCCGCCAAAGGCCACGAACCCCACCGCATCGCGTTTTTCCTGTATGAACTGGCATCCGAATTTCATGGGCTGTGGAACAAGGGCAACGACGACCCGACCCTGCGCTTCGTTCAGGACGACAATGCCACATCACAGGCGAAAATCGCCCTTGCCCGTGCAACAGGCGTTGTGATTTCGGCAGGATTGGCTATCCTTGGCGTCACACCGGTTGAGGAAATGCGCTGAAAGGCGACCCTGCGGCGGTGTGCAAGTGGTGACGTGCAGGCGTAAGTGTGCAGGCCGGGATTTTTGGCCCAGACGTGCAGGCCCAGAAGTGGACGTGCAGGCGACAGGCAAATAATAGCGGGGGCGGCGATGTATCGCACCTGCATGTGAGGCGACATGGCAGATTTCAATTACGACGAGTATAACTCGCGCGACTATGCTTCATCCGGTCAGACCGGGCCGGGTGTGCTGGACCGCGCCCGGCGATGGGTCAACGTATCGGGGGCTGCATGTTCGGTTGGCCTGATCCTTGGGCTTGCCTTGTGGGGCTATCAACTGGCGGTGCGCGACGTGACCGGCGTGCCGGTGATGCGCGCACAGGCCGGTGCGATGCGGATTGCCCCGTTGGACCCGGGCGGCGAACAGGCGCTTAATCAGGGCCTTACGGTCAATGCGATTGCCGCGATGGGCACCTCTGCCGCCTCTGCCGACACGATCACGCTCGCCCCGCAGGCCGTGGACCTGCAATCCGATGACCTGCCGCTGGCGACCACGCAGGCTGCTGTGACCGATGCAGTGGTGGCCGCTGCCGATGCCGCAAATGCCCCGGCCGACAACGGAACCCTGACCGAAGTGTCCGCTACGACGCTTGAGGCTGGCACGCAGATCGGTGCAGACGCCGATCCGACCCTGATCGTTCCCGCCGACCCGAACGCCATGCGCGTGTCGATCCGCCCACAGCCCCGCCCGGCAAGCATCTCCGCCTCAGGCAAAGCCACCGTGACCGGCGTGCAGGATACCTCTGGCACCGTCCCCGCCACAGCACCGACGTCCAAGGAACTTGACTCGGCCACCATCCCCGCCGGCACCCGCCTTGCCCAGCTTGGCGCGTATGAAACGCCCGATCTGGCCCGCGCCCAGTTTGCCAGCCTGCAACAATCCCTTGGGGAGTTGATGACCGGCAAGGACATGGTCATTCAGGCCGCCCAAAGCGGGGGGCGCACGTTTTACCGCCTGCGCGCCCACGGTTTTGCCAATGACGACGACGCCCGCCGGTTCTGCGCTGCCCTTTTGGCCGAGGAAGTTGACTGCATCCCGGTCGCGCAAAGATGACCAGCCCGGGTCGCGGTGCCGCGATCTTTGGCTGCGAGGGTCCGGTCCTTGGTGCGGATGAGGCGGCCTTCTTTCGCGACTTCGACCCGTTCGGCTTTATCATCTTCGCCCGCAATGTCGAAACCCCCGCCCAACTGCGCCGCCTGACCGCCGCACTGCGCGAGACGGTTGGCCGCGATGCCCCCATTCTGGTTGATCAAGAGGGCGGCCGCGTCCAACGCCTGCGCGCACCCTATTGGCGCGAATGGACCCCGCCGCTGGATTTTGTCACAGCCGCAGGCGCAAATGCCGCCCGGGCGATGGAACTGCGTTATCACCTGATCGCCCTTGAACTGCGTGAGGTCGGCATAGACGCCAACTGCGCCCCCATCGGTGATCTGATCACCGCCGCCACCCATCCGTTTCTGAAGAACCGCTGCTACGGCACTGATGTTGCACAGGTTTCCGCGATTGCCCGTGCTGTTGCCGACGGCCTGATAGCGGGGGGTTGCCTGCCCGTCGTCAAGCATATGCCCGGCCATGGCCGCTCTCACGTTGACACCCACCATGACCTGCCACGCGTCGATGCCACCCGCGCCGAGTTGACCGCGCAGGATTTCGCCCCCTTCAAAGCCCTGAACGACCTGCCGATGGCGATGACAGCGCATCTGGTCTTTACCGCCTATGACGACCTGCCCGCCACGCAATCGCCCGCCATGATCCGGGCGATCCGCGACGAGATCGGCTTTGACGGCCTGCTGATGACCGATGATCTGAACATGCAGGCGCTGTCGGGCGATCTGGCCAGCCGCACGGCAGCCTCTATGGCCGCAGGATGCGATCTGGCCCTGCATTGCAAGGGCGATCTGGCTGAAATGCTGGCCGTGGCAGGGCAAGCGGGTGCGATGACCGACGCCACCCTGACCCGCGCCAAGAACGCTCTCGCCAGCCGCAAACCCCCGGTTCAGGTTGACATCGCAGAGCTTGAGGCCGAACTTGCCGCCATCATGCCGGATGCGCGCCATGGCCCAAGCTGACGACTGGACGGCCCCTATTCTTGCCCCCGCTGACCGTCTTGCGGAAGAGGCGCTGATCGTTGACGTTGACGGCTTTGAAGGCCCGCTCGATCTGCTGTTGTCGCTGTCTCGCAGCCAAAAGGTCGATCTGCGCCGGATTTCGGTCCTGCAACTGGCAGAGCAATATCTGAAATTTGTCAACAATGTCGTGGCCTTGCGGATCGAACTTGCAGCGGATTATCTGGTGATGGCGGCCTGGCTAGCCTACCTTAAATCCCGCCTGCTGCTGCCGCCCGAACCGGGTGAGGATGGCCCAAGCGCGCAAGACCTTGCAGCCCACCTTGCCTTTCAACTCGAACGTCTGGCCGCGATGCGCGAGGCGGCTGCCCGCCTGATGGCCCGCGACCAACTGGCCCGCGATTTCTTTGCAAGGGGGCAACCCGACGCAGGTTCGCACCGCCGCGCCGTGCGGTATGAGGCGTCACTCTTGGACCTGATGCGCGCCTATGCCCGCATCCGCACCCGCGACGACTTTCGCCCCTACGCCTTTGACCGCGAGAATGTTTTCACGATGGAACAGGCACTTGACCGGATGCGCGGCCTTCTGGGCTATATGGGCGCGTGGTCGGACCTGACCTCTTTTCTGCCCGACGGTTGGGGCACCTCACCCTCACGCCGCAGGTCGGCGACGGCTGCCCATTTCGCAGCCGTTCTGGAACTGGCCAAACGCGGTCAGGTTGAACTGAAACAGACCGACCTGTTCGCCCCCCTTCTGATGCGCCGCAAAGGACAGGCGTGATGGACCCGCACTCACCAGCGTCCGACCCAACCGAACGCAGCCTGTTCGCCGCCCCGCCGATGGGCGAACAAGAACGCATGGCAGAGGCCGTCCTGTTCGCCTCAACCGCTCCGATCACTTTGCGCGATCTCGAAAGCCGGATGCCGCAGGGTTGCGATCCCGCCGCCGCCCTCGCCCATCTGCAACGCCGGTACGAGGGCAGGGGGGTCAACCTTGTCAAAGTCGGTGACGCCTATGCCTTTCGCACCGCGCCTGACCTTGGCCACCTGATGCACAAGGAAAGCGTGGAATCGCGCAAACTGTCGCGCGCCGCCATCGAAACCTTGGCCATCGTCGCCTATCATCAGCCTGTGACACGGGCAGAGATTGAGGAAATCCGCGGCGTCGCCGTCAGCCGCGGCACGGTCGATCAATTGCTGGAACTGAACTGGATCAGGCTGGGCCGCCGCCGCATGACACCCGGCCGCCCGGTGACCTTTGTGGTGACCGAGACATTTCTTGACCATTTCGGGCTAGAGTCGGCCCGCGACCTGCCCGGCCTGAAAGAACTGCGCGCCGCAGGTCTTTTGGACAGCCGCCCCTTGCCTGCCGCCGAACTCTCCCCAGATGATGAGGGGACCGACGCCGACCAAAGCGAACTTTTTGAGGATTAAGATGGACAAGCTGTTGCAGATGATCTTCCACCGCCTGCTGGGGCACGTGATGAAACGCGGGATCAGCGCCGGGATCACCCATGTCGCGGGCGGCGGCAAGCCCAAGTCAGAGATGACCCCCGAAGAGCGGACGCAGGCGCAATCCGCCAAAGACACCGCCAAACGCGCCCGTCAGGCCGCCAACATCGCCCGCCGGATGATGCGCTAGGTTTGCTGGCTTTCGTGGGTCAGAACGGCGGGGCAGACTGCGCCCGGGTTTGGGATTTTCGGGCAAGCCGGGGGGGCAGCCAACGGCTGCCCCAGCGTGATACTGTGTGCATTCAAAAGTTAATCAAACCCTAATAAAAAACGCGAAATTCAATTATATCAATGGGTGATACGCCATAACACGTATGTTATCACACATGTTATCGTGTGATATCTGACCCAATTTCAAACCTCGCCAAACCCGAAAACTCCTAGTCCTTCACCCCGGCCCCATACAAGGGCACGGTTGAAATCGACATTTTCGCGCTGCCCTGACTGACCTCATTGGCGTGGGTCAGATAGATCAGGACCTGATTTTTCTGGTCATAAATCCGCGTCACGTTGAGGCTTTTGAAGATCAAAGAGGTTGACCGTGAAAAGACCTCCTCCCCCTCAGGTGACAGGTCAATCTTGCCCAGCTTCAGCGGCCCGGTCTGACGGCAGGCAATCGAGGAATTGGATGGGTCTTCGAACCAGTTGCCATTGGACAACCGGTCCAGAACGGACCGGTCGAAATAGGCGACGTGGCAGGTGACGCCCTCTACCTTGGGATCAGGGATCGCCTCGATGACGATATCATTGCCGGTCCAGTCAACCCCGACACGGCCAACTTCTTCGGCAACGGCGGGCAGGGCGAAAAGGGCGAAGGCAAGGGCAACAGCGCGCATCGGTTGGTCTTTCCTGTAAGGTCAAAGCAGATATTGGGGCTGAAAGGCCCATGCGCAAGGCCGCAGGCGCGCGCGTTCCGCCCCCGCGCGGGCGGGGTGGACAGTTGCCAAGCCTAACCCCACGCTTTCTTAAACCGTTACCCCGCCAAACTATCCCAAACCCCGACCCCTTCCATCGCGAACCCTACCCCGCGCACCAAGCGCCGTTTGAACCCCTATCAACCGGCTGACCTCCCTCAACCTGCAGCAGAATCCCGCTTGCCGCCTGCCAAATGATCAGGCCCTGCGCAGGGCCAGTCTACACCGGGGTCGCGGGCATCTTTTCATGGCCCTTCGGTTGACCCTGACCGGGGGGCAGGGTAAACGGGTCGCAATACGGGGAAATGCAGCGTATGCCAGCCCCCAGCATCGGTTGAAGGAGGCCTTCGTGGACACTCTTCTGCGTGACTACCTGCCCATCATGGTATTGTTGGCCGTGGCGGGCGGCCTTGGGATCGTGCTGATCCTTGCCGCCGCCCTAATCGCCGTGCGCAACCCTGACCCCGAAAAGCTGTCGGCCTACGAATGCGGTTTCAACGCGTTTGATGACGCCCGCATGAAGTTCGACGTGCGGTTTTACCTCGTATCGATCCTGTTCATCATCTTTGACCTTGAGGTGGCGTTTCTGTTCCCTTGGGCGGTCGCGTTCGGCCAGATCAGCATGGTGGCCTTCTGGTCGATGATGGTCTTTCTGGGTGTCCTGACGGTAGGCTTTGCCTATGAGTGGAAGAAGGGGGCCTTGGAATGGGCGTGATGACCGGAGCGAATACGGCTGGCCCCGACCGTGATGTAGCAACCCAAAGCCTGAACGCTGAACTGCAGGACAAAGGCTTTCTGCTGACCTCGACCGAGGATATCATCAACTGGGCGCGCAACGGCTCGCTGCACTGGATGACGTTCGGTCTGGCCTGCTGCGCGGTCGAGATGATCCACACCTCGATGCCGCGCTATGATCTGGAACGCTTTGGCACCGCCCCGCGCGCCAGCCCGCGCCAGTCTGACCTGATGATCGTGGCGGGCACGCTGACCAACAAGATGGCACCGGCCCTGCGCAAGGTCTACGACCAGATGCCAGAGCCGCGCTACGTGATCTCGATGGGGTCATGCGCCAATGGCGGCGGCTATTACCATTACAGCTATTCCGTGGTGCGCGGCTGTGACCGCATCGTGCCGGTTGACATCTATATCCCAGGCTGCCCTCCGACAGCCGAGGCGCTGTTGTACGGCATCCTGCAATTGCAGCGCAAAATCCGCCGCACCGGCACTTTGGTCCGTTAAGGGGGCATCATGGCACTGAACCTGACTGACCTTGCAGCGACTTTGGCGACCCATAACGGCGTGATCTCAACCGTTGAAACCTACGGCGAACTGACGGTGAGCGTTGCCTTGGGTGACATGCTGGACCTGATGGCCTACCTCAAATCCGATCCGTCGACGCGGATGACCAGCCTTGTGGACATCACCGCCATAGACCATCCCGAACGGCCGAACCGCTTTGACATCGTTTATCACCTGCTGTCGATGTACTCCAACGGCCGGGTCCGCATCAAAACCGAAGTGACCGAAACCGGCATGGTTCCGTCCCTGATGCCGGTCTATCCGGCGGCCAACTGGTTTGAGCGTGAGGTTTATGACCTGTTCGGCATCCTGTTTTCTGGCCACCCCGACCTGCGCCGCATCCTGACCGACTACGGCTTTCGCGGTCACCCCTTGCGCAAGGATTTCCCGACCACCGGGTATACCGAGGTCCGCTATGACGAGGTGCAAAAGCGCGTCGTCTACGAACCGGTCAAGCTGGTGCAGGAATACCGTCAGTTTGATTTCATGTCCCCGTGGGAGGGTGCGCATTACATCCTGCCCGGTGACGAAAAGAAGATGCCTTGATTGCCGCCTGCCGCACCGGGACCGGGGCTAACTCATCGGTTGCCTGTGATTTTGCCGCGTTCGTCTGGTTGAAGGAGGTCATTGCGTGTTGAAGACCGACAAAACGATCATTTTCGGGATCGGCGCCCAGAAAGCCGGGACCACCTGGCTGTACGAATTCTTTTCGAACCATCCCGAATGCCATTTGCCCACCAAGGAAATTCACTACTACGACGCCGTGGCGCTGGAGGATGAGGCGGACGCCGTGTTCGACAAGCGTCTGGGTGGCCTGCGCAAGCTGATTGATCGGACCATCGGCCTGACCGGCAAGGAACGCGGCCGCAAGATCGTGCAGATGGAACGCATCTTTGACCGGTTGGCGATGATGCAGAACATGACGACGGACGATTCCAAATACCTGAGCTTCATTCTCAAAGGCGCTGAACGCAAGAACGTGATCGGTGATATCACGCCAGCCTATGCCATGCTCAGCCGCGCTGAATATGCGCGGATGGCGGCCCTGTCGCCGAAAGCCCGGTTCATCTTCATCATGCGCGACCCGATTGACCGGCTGTGGTCGGCGATCCGGATGCGGGCTGACAAGGGGGTCAGCGATCAAGCCACCTTTGAACAGCGCTGCATCGGCTTTCTGGAATCGAGCTGGAAAGAGGCCGGTGCCAAGGGGCCGGAACGCTCTGACTATGTCTGGACGCTGAATTAACTTGCCGCCGCAGTCCCGCCCGAACAGGTGATGACCCTGTTTTTCGAGGACCTGTTTTCCGCGCAGTCGGTGGATGCCCTTTGCAAGTTTGTCGGCATCAAGACCATCGCCACCAACACCACCGATGAAGTCTTCAGTGGCCGCAAGATGGCATTCCCCAAAGAGCACCTGGGGGCAACCTACAAGGCGCTGGCCGGTCAGTATGAAGAGATCGCCAAACGGTACGGCGATGCCCTTCCTGCCCGGTGGCGCGAACGCATGAAGCTTGCCAAGCCCTAGCAAGGGCGCAGGCAAGGCTGTACACAAAGCCCGCATCGGGTGGATTCGGAAGGTCTCGCAGCCGGGACCAGGACACGCAACGCAGGATGACTTTCAGACCGCCAAAGCAGATACCGTCGCAAAGCCCGCAGGATAAGCCTCGATAAAGGCGGCTTCTGGTCTATGTGATGCATGAATGTTTGGTGACCCCGGCGGGGCGTTTGGCGCAAGAACAGGGATGAGGCTTGGCAATGATGGACGGCGATATCCGGCAGAAGCACTACGATTACGGCTCGGTCGATCTGTTGACCGGTGAGCAGACCATCCGCAATTTCAACATCAACTTCGGCCCGCAACACCCCGCAGCGCACGGCGTTTTGCGTCTGGTGCTAGAGCTTGACGGTGAGATTGTCGAACGCTGCGACCCGCATATTGGCCTGTTGCACCGTGGCACCGAAAAGCTGATGGAGTCGCGCACCTATCTGCAGAACCTGCCCTATTTCGACCGCCTCGATTATGTCGCGCCGATGAACCAGGAACATGCGTGGTGTCTGGCGATCGAACGTCTGACCGGCACCGTGATCCCGCGCCGCGCCAGCCTGATCCGCGTGCTGTTCTGCGAAATCGGCCGGGTGCTGAACCACATCCTGAACACAACGACCCAAGCGCTGGACATTGGCGCGCTGACCCCGCCGCTTTGGGGATTTGAGGAACGCGAAAAGCTGATGGGCTTTTACGAACGCGCCTCTGGTGCACGTCTGCACGCCGCCTACTTCCGGCCCGGTGGTGTCCATCAGGACATCACGCCGCAGATGCTGGATGATATCGACGTCTGGTGCGATGAATTCCCCCGCGTGCTGAACAACCTGCACGGCCTATTGACCGAAAACCGCATCTTCAAGCAGCGCAACGCCGATATCGGCATCATCAGCGAACAGGATGTGCAGGACTGGGGCTTTTCCGGCGTGATGGCGCGCGGGTCGGGTCTCGCGTGGGATTTGCGCCGCAGCCAGCCGTACGAATGCTATGACGAGTTCGATTTCAAGATCGCCATCGGCAAGAACGGCGACTGCTATGACCGCTATCTGGTCCGCATGGCCGAGATGGAGGAGTCGACCTCGATCATCCGTCAGGCCTGCGCCAAACTGCGCGAACCTGCCGCCAAGACCGACATTCTGGCGCGCGGCAAGCTGGCACCGCCGACCCGGGGCGACATGAAAACCTCGATGGAAAGCCTGATCCACCATTTCAAGCTGTACACCGAAGGCTTCCACGTCCCCGCAGGTGAGATTTACGCGGCGGTTGAGGCACCCAAGGGCGAGTTCGGCGTCTATCTGGTCGCGGACGGCACCAACAAACCCTACCGCGCCAAAATCCGCGCGCCGGGATTTTTGCACCTGCAAGCGTTGGATTTCATGTGCAAAGGCCATCAGTTGGCTGACGTGAGCGCAATCATCGGCACGATGGATATCGTGTTTGGCGAGGTGGACCGGTGATTATAATTCCGTTGTGGGCTTGCATCGTTGCTGCTGTGTCAGGATTCGCCTTAGTTGCTTATGAAAGATATGGTCCTGAAGATGATCGCCCTTCGTGGATTCAATCATGGACAATTTCTATTGCCCTATTCGGCGCACTTACGAACTTCTTTGCACATTTTTCATGGTATTGGGCAATAGCAATGGCCGCACTTTGCTTTGGGGCGGGAAATTGGGCAAAACTCTTTCTTGATCGGAAGGTGAAGTTTATATCTTGGATTTCCCCGATCGCAATAGTTGCGGGTCTCGCACCGCAATACGTAGCCTTGAGGTAGACACAGAATGCTCCGCCGCCTTTACAAAGACCAACCCGCTTCATTTGCCTTTACCCCGATGAACCTCGAATGGGCGCAGGGTCAGATTTCCAAATATCCGGCGGGGCGTCAGGCCTCGGCGATCATTCCGTTGTTGTGGCGTGCGCAGGAACAGGAAGGCTGGCTGTCTCGTCCGGCCATCGAGCTTGTCGCCGATATGCTGGGGATGGCGTATATCCGCGCTTTGGAAGTCGCGACGTTTTACTTCATGTTTCAGCTGCAACCCGTTGGTTCGGTTGCACATATCCAGATTTGCGGCACCACGTCCTGCATGATCTGCGGGGCTGAAGAGTTGGTTGCGGTCTGCAAGGAACTCGTCTCGCCCAATGCCCATGCCTTGTCGGCGGATGGCAAGTTCAGTTGGGAAGAGGTTGAATGTATGGGCGCTTGCGCCAACGCCCCGATGGCCCAGATCGGCAAGGATTACTACGAGGATCTGACGCCGCAGTTGCTGCGCGATCTGATTGGCCGCTTTTCGAACGGCGAGGTTCCGGTGCCGGGGCCGCAAAACGGGCGCTATGCGGCGGAACCTTTGTCGGGTCTGACCTCGTTGAAAGAGTTCGAAAGCGGCAAGCTGCAATACAATGCCTCGGCGCAGGCGGCGGTGGATCTGGGCGACACGGTCAAGCGGATCGACGGGTCCGAGGTTCCGATCCTGACGCCGTGGCTTAAGGGTCGTCAGACGGCATAAAGGGGGCGGGCATGAGCGATCATCACGTGATGGAAAGCGAAGGGCCGTGGCCTGCGGGCTGGGCGTGGTCGCTGGCGGCTGGGTTTGTCGCGGCCATTCTGGCGCGCTGGCTGGGCGATGTGTCGATAGCAGCGGCGGTTCTGATCGCGCTGATGGTGTTTGGCGTGTTCGGCGTGCTTCTGGCGCAGTTCTGGGAAGCCCCGGTTGAAGCAGATCATGGCGACGGGCACGGGCATGACCACGCGGCGCCGGATGACCACGCAATGCACAGCCATGCGCCGCTGGCAGCAACGCCAGTCGCCGCGACGCCAGTGGGAGAAATGCGAGTCGCCGCGATGCCTGTCTCTGCACTGAAAGCGGCGGACCCTGTAGCCGCGCCGCCGATTGTCGCCCCAATGCCTACGGCAGAACCCGTCGCGACAGTTGCACCTGTTGAGACCCAGCCCGCCGCGTCAGGTGTTGACGCTCCACCAACCGCTGTCGTTACGCCTGTCACATCCGAACCCGCAGCGTCTGACTCTGCCAAACCCATCGCTCTGACCGGTCCGCGCAATGGCAAAGCCGACGCCTTGCAGGAAATCGAAGGCATCGGTCCGGCGCTGGAAAAGCTGTGCCACGAGTTGGGGATCTATCATTTTGACCAGATCGCCGCTTGGGGCGTGGCCGAGATTGCGTGGATGGACGCCAACCTTAAAGGCTTCAAAGGGCGGGTGACGCGCGACAAATGGGCGGCGCAGGCGAAGATCATCGGGGCTGAGGGGCTTGAGGCTTTTCGTCTCCGCGCCAAGACCAACGACTACTAGGGCGACATGACAAGCCAGGTTCAGAAAGACGCGTATCAGGCCCGGTTGATCGCCATTGTGCTGGTGGTGGCGATGGGTGTCTGGCTTTTGGTGCAGGCGGCGGGCGACCAATATGGCTGGCCGCCGAAGTACATCTTTCTGGCGGACCTGTCTGCCGGGGCCGCGTTCGTCTGGACGATGGTTGCAACTTACAGGCTTTGGCGCAAGCGTCAGGCGTAACGGGCCGAATGGCCTTGAATTGAAGGAACGGGCAGATGCTCAAGGATCAGGACCGCATCTTTACCAACCTGTACGGCATGCATGACCGCAGCCTTGCGGGCGCGCAAAAGCGCGGCCATTGGGATGGCACGGCGGGCCTTCTGGCCTTGGGGCGCGACAAGATTGTTGAAATCGTCAAAGCCTCGGGTCTGCGCGGGCGGGGCGGGGCGGGCTTTCCGACGGGCCTGAAGTGGTCGTTCATGCCCAAGCAATCCGATGGCCGCCCGTGCTATCTGGTGATCAACGCCGACGAATCCGAACCCGGCACCTGCAAGGATCGTGAGATCATGCGCCACGACCCCCACACGCTGATCGAAGGCGCGCTGATCGCCTCTTTCGCGATGGGGGCGCACGATTGCTACATCTACATCCGGGGTGAGTATATCCGTGAGCGTGAGGCGCTGCAGTCCGCGATCGACCAATGCTATGACGCCGGGCTGTTGGGC
>JBBRKS010000042.1:0-27290 GCA_038231775.1 Rhodobacterales bacterium
CCTTGAAAACAACGGAGAAATCAGGCCGCTGCTAGGTCAAGAGAAACTTTCCTCAAGGGCCAGTGGCGGATCGATAGGGATTCGAACCCTAGAGACGGTTCCCCGCCTACACACTTTCCAGGCGTGCGCCTTCGACCACTCGGCCACCGATCCGTTGGCGGGGTATTACACGGCGGGGGCGCGGGAATGCAAGGGGGGCGCTTTAGGAAAGTTGCAGGGGTTTTGGCGGGTTGCCGGAGATGGATATCCTGATTGCGAGTGGTTCAGGATCGTTCCATCTTGACGCGGTCGTTCTGGCTTGTTGCAAGAAATGTATGTCCTCGTCACGAGTGGTTCAGTGATGTTCCAGCGTGACGCGGTCGTTCTGGCTTGTTGCACGAAACCTATATCCTCCTCACAATTGGTTCAGGAAAATTCCAGTGTGACGCACGCGGTCGATCTGGCGAGTTGCGGGACGTAGATATCCTGATGGCGTGCGGTTCCGGAGAGTTCCAGCTTGGCGCCGCCGCTCTGGCGGGTTGCGGGAGGTGTATACCGAAATGTCACCGGTTCAGGAACGTTCCAGCGTGGCGCAGCGGTTCTGGCGGGTTGCACGTGGATATCCTCATCGCAACCTGTTCAGGACAGTTCCAAAGTCACCCGGCGGTTCTGGCGGCCTTTTTTCTCGACCTTGCCGATCTCGACCCGGCCGATTTCGCCGGTGCGCGCGACATGGGTGCCGCCGCAGGGTTGCAGGTCGATCTGGCCCGCCCCCTGCCCGATCCGGATCAGGCGCACCCTGCCCTGACCGACCGGCGGGCGCACCGACAGGGTTTTGACCAGGCCGGGGTTGGCCTCAAGCTCGGCATCGGTGATCCAGTCCTCGGTCACCGCAAGATCGCGGTCGATCAGGCGGTTCAGCGCGTCTGACCACGGCGTCACATCGGCGGGCGCATCGGGCATGTCGAAATCCAGCCGTCCACGTTCCGCGCCAATCTGGCCGCCGGTCACCGGCAAGGGAATGACCACCGACAGCAGATGCAACGCGGTGTGCATGCGCATGTGACGGTAGCGGCGGTCCCAATCGAGGGTTTGCAGCACGGTGGCCCCGACGGGCGGCATCGCACGCGGTTCGGCGGGCACCAACGCAACGTTGCCGCCTTCGACCTTGACGGCGGTGGCGATGGCAAGCCTGCCGCCCTGCCATTGGATCCAGCCGCTGTCGCCGGGTTGCCCGCCCCCGGTGGGGTAGAAGATACAGGCTGACAGCACGATCCCCCCTTCCGGTGTGTGGGCGGTGACCACGGCATAGGCCTCGGTCAGGTAGCTGTCGGCGCGAAACAGTAGGTCGGTCATGGCGGGGTGTCCCGGGTCAGAACCCGCACCGAGGCGGGCAAGGGGGTGCCAAGGATGGCCTCCACGGCGGCGATGTTGGCAGCCTCGTCAGCGACGGCCTGCGCCTCGACGGCAGCGTCGTTGACCACCTTTTGCAGGTAATCGCGGTGGGCAGAGGTGAAGGAGATTTTCTCAGCCCTAAAACGGGCGGCGATCTGGTGGTTGATCTCGGTCCGCACCTCGACCTGAAAATTCACATCGCGCAGGATGACGCGGATTTCAAACTGCATCATTTCCCCGACAAAACCCATGAACGCCACCAAAGGCGGCGGCGACAGCAGGACCAACGGCTGCGCCTCGGCAATCTCTCGCAGGATTTTGGCCACGCGGCGGCTGTCTTCGGTGAAGGGGACGCCAACCGCGACGATCAGCCGACCGGTCAGGGAAAACCGTGTCCAGTTGGTGACCCGGCCCGAGATGAGGTCAGAGTTTGGCACGATCACGTCAGACCGGTCAAAGGTCTGAATCCGGGTGGACCGGACAGAGATCGACGACACGATGCCCTGCACCGGGCCAACCTCGATCCAGTCGCCCTCGCTGACCGGGCGCTCGATCAGCAAGATGATGCCGGATACGAAGTTTGACACGATGGTCTGCAAACCAAAACCGATGCCGACCGACAGGGCACCGGCCACGATGGCCAGCCCCGAGAGGTCGATCCCCGTGGAGTTGATCGCGACCAGCGCCGAGATGAAGATGCCGACATAGCCCAGACCCGACACGATGGCGTTCTGACCGCCATGATCCAGCGAGGTGCGCGGCAGGATAGAGTTTTTCAGCGCACCCTGCAGCAGCCGGGTCAGCGCCATGCCGATGGCGAACACCACGGCGAAGAACAGAAAGTCGGTGGGCGAAATCCGCGTTTCGCCCAGTTGGTAGCCTTCCTGAAAGCGGGTCCACAATTCGGTCAGGTCGGAAACTCGCGCGCCCCAGATCAGCGCCACCACCGGAAGCATGCCCAAGGCCAGACCAAAGCTGATCAGCACCGGGGCAAGGGCGTCCTGATCGGTTTCGGTGCGCATGAGAAGGGCGTAGATGTCGCCGACCAGCCGCTGGGTCAGGTAAAGAACGGCTGCAAGGCCCAGCGTCATGGCCGCCGGAAAGATCAGGGCAGAGGCGGCAGAGATATAGCCCAAGGCGGCCAGCACCGGCCCGACCAACCCGAACAGGATGACACCGCGCGCAAGCAGGCTGACCAGACGGGCGCGGTAATGGGCGCGGCCCTCCTCCTCTTCGGTGGCGCGCGATTGGCGCATCAACTGTCCCAACCGCACCAGAATGAACGCGCCGATCAGGATGATGGGAAGGCTTAGAACCGAGGTGGCGGCATCGGTGACCTCAATCTCAGACATCGCGACGCGGCGCAGCAGCGCCACCGCGAGAAGGACACCGAAGGAAGAGGTAAAGAACCGCCCAACCGCCCGCCGGTCAGGCGGCAGGTCCAATAGCATACCGGCACCCTCTTCGACCGGAAAGACCCGCACGCCCAGCCAGACCGCGGCAAACAACGTGGCCCCAATCTCGCCAAGCGCGCCTACGATGCCAAGGCCAACAGGCCCCAGCATCACGGTCAGACGCAATGCCTCACCCAGAGCGATGCAGCCGAGGACCGGCACAAAGATCACCCCGAGTGAGGCGAGAAAGCCCCAGATGCGCCGGCCGCGTGCGCTGGAAGGGCCTTGCAGCATCATAACCAGCCGGTCGGTCCAGCGCCGTCCGCGCCACAAAACCGCCAGGGCAAACGCCAGCAACGGCAGGATCAGCGGCAGATTGTCGGCCAGCTTGGCGCGGGCACGCGGGTCATGGGCCCGCTGCGCAACCTCGGCCCACAGCGTAACCGCCGTATCGCGAAGGGCGGACAAAGCGTCGCTCCAGTTGCCGGGATACAAGGGGTTCGGCCACAGTTTCAGCAGTTCATCGGCCTGACGTTCGCGCAGGACGCGGTCAATTTCGCGGATCAGGCCGTCGGCCCGGCGGTACGCCTCGTCCGCCGCGATGCCGGGGGCTTGCAGGCGGGTCATCTGGCTGGCGAGTTCGGCGCGGCGGGTGGCAATTTCAGGCTCTTCGGTGGTGCCTTCGGCGGGCACCGGGCCAAGGGCCGCGATCTGATCCTTCAGCGTGGCGATCCGGGTGGAGTTGGCGTTTTGCGCGCCCAAAAGCTGCTCGCGCCAGCGCGTCAGTTCCGCCCGCAAGTTTTCCAGACCGACATTGGCGGTCGAGGTGTTGGCGATGGCGGTTTCGGCCCGCGTCGCCATCCGTTCCCAGCCCTGATAATCCAGGGCCCCGCTGCTGGTGCCGCCGCTGGCTACCGGTTTGGGCTTGGCCCCACCTTGTGGTGCAAACCCACCCGAGACCGGCGCGGTGGTGGCATCGGTGGTGGTGGCATTTGTAGTTGCATCAACGGTCAAAGGCTGCGGCGCACGCGGGTTGTCCGGCACCAAGGCACCCGAACTGTCAGCCTGAACCTTGATCGGGGGCTGCCCCGGGGCCGCGCCGCCCGAAGCCCCCGCGCCCGATGCCGGTCCGCCAGTCGTCGCACCACCCGATGCCGCCCCGCCAGAGCCAGTCCCGCCAGAGGTCGCGCCGCAAGAGGCTGTTCCACCAGAGGTCGTCCCGCAAGAGTTGGCACCGCTACCCGAAGCCCCGCCCGAAGCCCCACCACTGACCTGCGCCCCAACCGGAACGCCAAGGGCCAGCACCAGCCCCAGCGCCCACAAAGTGCGGATCAGGTGGCAGCCCCTCTGGCCGCTATGGGTCATGCGTCCTCGAATACCGTGGGGATGTTGGACGGCGCGCGGTCCAGCCAGACTGGCACCGGCAAACCCTTTTCCTTCAGGAAAGCCGGGTTGTACAGCTTGGACTGGTAGCGGTTGCCGTAGTCGCACAGGATGGTGACGATGGTCTTGCCCGGCCCCATCTCGCGCCCCATCCGGATCGCACCGGCGATGTTGATGCCCGATGACCCGCCCAGACAGATCCCTTCATCCTCCAGCATCTCAAACACCAAGGGCAGCGCCTCGGCGTCGGGGATGCGGTAGTTGAAATCGGGGGTAAAGCCTTCAAGGTTGGCAGTGATGCGGCCCTGCCCGATGCCCTCGGTGATCGAGGTGCCGGGACTTTCGAACTTACCAGTGGTGTAGAACGAATAAAGGGCCGCACCCTCGGGATCGGCCAGCCCAATCTTGACACCCTTGGGCTGCAAGGCCATGGCAACCCCCGCCAAGGTGCCACCAGAGCCTACGGCACAGATGAAACCGTCGACCTTGCCGTCGGTCTGGTCCCAGATTTCCGGCCCGGTGGTTTCAATATGGGCCAGACGGTTGGCCACATTGTCGAACTGATTGGCCCAGACAGCGCCATTGGGTTCGGTGCGCGCCAAAGCCTCGGCCAGACGGCCAGAGTAGCGAACATAGTTGTTGGGGTTCTTGTAGGGCACGGCGGGAACCTGCACCAGTTCGGCCCCGGCCAGACGGATCATGTCCTTTTTCTCTTGGCTTTGCGTTTCGGGAATGACGATGACGGTGCGAAACCCCATGGAGGCACCAACCAGCGCAAGGCCGATGCCGGTGTTGCCCGCAGTGCCCTCGACAATCGTGCCGCCGGGTTTCAGCAGGCCTTTGGCGACGGCGTCCTTGATGATGTACAAGGCGGCGCGGTCCTTGACCGACTGGCCGGGGTTCAGAAATTCGCATTTGCCAAGGATCGTGCATCCGGCGAGATCCGAGGCGCGTTTGAGCTTCAGAAGCGGTGTGTTGCCGATGGTGTCAGCCAGATCGCTGTGGATGCGCATGGGGGTCCCCTCAATTCTCTTGCCCTTGTGTAAGCAACCCACCGGTGAAACTCAAGTTAACCCGGTCATTTCTTGGCATCGGCGTTGAACCGGAAGGAGCGCTTGCAGCGCAGGTTTGTTTATCTCGCCTCTGGCTTGCAGCCAACCGGCTTGGCTGTCGCTCCCGCGAGGGAGTATTTGGCAAAGAGCAAATGAAGGGGGCGGGTTCTTGTAGGGCGGGCAGGCGAGAGGTCGCATGCGTGGCGCGGCAAAACCGACTTGCCCTTTTTCCTGGCCATTCATCCAGGCGCAAATATTCTCGGGGGGTCAGGGGGGCAGACGGCCCACCTGCCTTGGGCCGGGCATCAAACACACAAGACTGCATGCGCCTTTGGGCCATGCGCGGCGAAGTTCGGATTGCCCGTGCTTTTGGCGTGAAATACCGGTTTGTTACGGCCAAAAACCACTCAAACACTGGCAATTCCCGCTTTCCCTTGGCCGATTTCCCCGTTATAGCCCGCCAGTCGCGTCATGCACCCTTGGAGGATGGCGGACTTAACAGGAGAACACCTATGGCACGCCAGATCAGTGATCTGAACGTCGAGGTCAGGACGGGGACAGGCAAGGGGGCCGCCCGTCAAGCTCGTCGTGACGGATATGTACCGGGTATTGTGTATGGCAACGGCGCTGAGCCGATTGCGATCAATGTCGGCTACAACTACCTTGTAAAGCACCTGAGGGCCGGTCGCTTTCTGCAGACCCTTTTCAACCTGAAGGTTCCCGGTCAGGGCGACGTTCACGTCGTCTGCCGCGGCGTTCAGCGCGATGTGGTCCGCGATCTTCCGACCCATGTGGATTTCATGCGCCTCAACGATGCCTCGCGCATTGTGCTGCACATCCATGTGACCTTCATCAACCACGAAGCCTCACCCGGGCTGAAGCGCGGCGGTACCTTGACCGTGGTGCGTCCGGAAGTTGATCTGGAAGTGATGGCCGGGGATATTCCCGATCACATCACCGTCGATCTGACCGGCAAGAACATCGGCGATGTGATCCACATTGACGATGTGGTTCTGCCAGAGGGTGCCAAGGCCACGATCGCCCGCAACTTCGTGATCGCCAACATCGCAGCCCCTGCCGGTCTGGTATCGGCTGAAGAAGAGGCCTGAGCCTTTCAGGATTGGGCCTGATCCGGCAAGGAAAAGCCCAACCTGTGCGAACACGTTCTGATTGCGGGCGGCAGTTGATTGCCGCCCGCTTTCTTTTGGCTAAACTGGCGTCAGAGGTGGCACATGAAACTCTTTGTCGGTCTGGGCAATCCGGGGGCTGAGTATGCCGGCAACCGGCACAACATCGGCTTCATGGTGCTGGAGAGGATCGCCGCCGATCACGGCTTTGGGCCGTGGCGCAAGGGGCATCAGGGGCTGGTGTCCGAGGGGCGGCTGAACGGTGACAAAGTCATTTTGCTAAAGCCTGACACCTTCATGAACCGGTCCGGCCAATCAGTTCATGCGGCGGTGGCGTTCCACAAGCTGCCGCTTGGTGACGTTGTGGTATTTCATGACGAGCTGGACCTTGCGCCCGGCAAGCTGCGCACCAAGACGGGCGGCGGTCATGCCGGTCACAACGGGCTGCGGTCGATCCACGACCATCTGGGCGACGCTTATGGCCGGGTGCGTCTGGGCATCGGCCACCCCGGCCACAAGGATGCCGTCGCAGCCTACGTCCTGCACGACTTTTCCAAAGCCGACCGCGATTGGCTGGATCCGCTTTTGCACGGCATCTCTGAAGGGATTGCGGCTTTGGCCGCAGGTGAGGAGGCGCGTTTCATGAATGCTGTTGCCCTGCGCGTGTCACCGCCCCGCAAGACCCCGCGTGACGCGCCGGTGGCGGCTGACCCGGTGGCTGGAAATCCGGCACCTGTTGCCAAACCACTTGAAGAACCCCCTGCAAGTCCTTTGACAGCCTTGCAAAAGCTGGCACAGAAATTCCGGGCCTGAAGCACAGATAGGCGCATCAGTCCTTGGGATCGCTGCCGCCGAACAAGCCCGCCAAAGCCCGGCTGACCGTTGCCGAAACCCCCGGACGGGTGGCTGCGACAAACGGCAGGGGGCGGCAGATATCCATCGCGGCCAGCCCGACCCGTGCGGTCAGCGCACCGTTGACCACACCCTCGCCAAAGCGCCGTGACACCCGCGCCAGAATGCCGCCACCGGCAAACGACCCGATCAGATCGTCGGTCAGCGCCACTGCGCCGGTTGCCACCAACGACAGGAACACCCGGCGCAGCAACCGCCACGACCCAAGCGAGCCTGCCCGCCCGCCGTAAATCTCTGCCACCCGGCGGATCATCCGCAGGTTGGACACCAACGCCGTTGCCACGTCAGCCAGGGCCAGCGGGATCAGCGCGGTGACGGTGGCGACCTGCCGGGCCGCAGCCTCGACCTCGGCGCGCGCCAAAGCGTCCAGCGGCAGGATCAGTTCGACCTCGGCCAGCCGCATCAACGCGTCGGCGTCCAGCACCTCGGCCTGCCGTTCGGCCAGCCGGGCCCGCGCCCAGGCCATCGGTTCGCGGGTCATGTACAGCGCTTCAAGCCGGTGCAGAACCGCCCGCGCTGCCGCCAGATCGCCCGCCCCGCTGGCCAGAATTGCCGCCAGCCGGATGCTGTCCAGACGGGCCAGTTGCCAGAATGCCTGCACTTCTCCCGCAGCCACCACCAGCACGATGCCCACGGCCAGCGCCAGCAAGACCAAAGCCACGCCGCCCAGCCACGGGTTGGCGGCAAACAACCCGATCACGAAATTCCACGCGGCCACCGACAGTACAAAAGCGAACAGAGTGCCAAACACCCAAGCCGCAAAGCGCCCGAACGCCGAAGACCGCCGCGTCGCCAGCCGCCTGACCGCCGCCATCGCCTGCCCATCGATCAAATCCTCAAACGGCACGGTACCGGGATCAACCTCGCCAACCACCTCGATCAGCGCCGGAGATTTCAACTTTGCGTCAAGATGCAGCGCCATGCCTGCTCCATTCCAGCCTGATATCGGGCAGGCATTCCTCATTGTCACGGCCATCGGTCCGGCCGGTTTCGTGAAACCCAAGCGCTGCGTAAAAGGCCCGCGCCGGAAGGTTGGCCGCAAAGCTCCACAGGTACAGATGGTCTTCTGCCCGCATCGCCTCTGCCATCAGCGCCCGGCCGAAGCCCCTGCGCCGCGCCTCGGGGGCCAAATACAGCGCATTCACCTCTGGACCGCTGCGGGCCAGAAAGCCCAAGGCCGGGCGGCCCGTCACCCGCAAGACGTCTCTGGCGTGCAACTGGCCGATGAACCACAGATCCTGATCAGCATTGTGCAGCTTGGGCATCCAGTCGGTATCCCTGCACCACCAGCCCAGAATCGCGGCCAACCCGGCCAGATCGCCCGTTTCGGCATCGCGGATCACAGCTTGTCCCCGATCAGGAATTCGGCGGCGCGGTCCAGCCGGATATGGGGCGGACCCTCACCGGGTTTTCTGGCAAAGCGCGCCGGTTCAAACCCCATCAAGGCGAAATCTGCATTCAGCCATTTCGTCGCCCCCTCTCGCGCCGGGGCAAGGATGCGCGACGGATCGCCGGGCAATTCGCCGGGATACATCGCCACGGTTCGCCCATCGGCCAGACGGCCCCGCACCGCGTCCAGCACCTCACCATTGCGGGAAACCTCTTCTTCAACCGTGCAGCGCAGGCTGGCCAGCGACAGGGCCGCCGTGTCGGCCCCGGCAAAATCGGCCCGCGCCTTGGCATCGCGCAACAACGCCTCTGTGATGGCGGTCAAAGCGGCGTGCTGGCGGTGGTGCAGATGGTCAGCCTTCGTTGCGGCAAACAGGATGCGTTCGACCCGCCTGCCGCCCATCAACCAGTCCAGCCAACCACTTTGGCCGGGGCGAAAGGCACCCAGCACCTCTGCCATGGTGCGGCGCAGGTCCTCCACGGCCGCCGGCCCCTGATGAACCGCCTCCATCACATCGACCAGCACAACCTGCCGGTCGATCTTGGCAAAGTGGTCGCGGAAAAACGGGCGCACGACCTGTTCCTTGTAGGCGTTGAACCGCGCCTCCATCGCCCGCCACAGACAGCCGCGTGGCAGGTTGGCCGGTTTGGGCAAGGGTGCAAAGGTCAGGGCCGGACTGCCCGCCAGATCACCTGGCAGCAAAAAGCGCCCCGGCGTGCAGTCAGACCAGCCCGCGTGCCGCGCGGCCTGCAGATACAGCGTGAAACTTGCAGCAAGGGCGGCGGTCTTGGGTTCGTCCAGCGCAAGTGCGCCATCCTCGGCCCGCGCATAGGCCATGAAGTCGGCAGCTTGAGGGCGCTTGGCGATGCGGTGCAAGACAGCGTCGGCCCAATCCTCATAGGTCTTGTCCAAAAGGGACAGGTCCAGCAACCACTCGCCCGGATAATCCACGATATCGACATGCAGCACCTGCGGCCCGATCAGCCCGCCCAGAAAGCCACGGGCCCGCACCCGGAAGCTCAACCGCAGTTCCGACACCGCGCGTGTAGACTGAGGCCAGCGCGGGTCATCGCCGGTCATCGCGGCCAGATGGTCTTCAAACGCAAAGCGCGGCAGGGTCATGTCGGGCTGCGGCTGCAGATAGACCGCCTCGATCCGGTCACGGGCGGTCAGTTGCGGCATCCGGCCCCGTTCCAGCAGATTGGCGACCAGATTGGTGATGAACACCGTCTTGCCCGCCCGGCTTAACCCGGTCACGCCAAGCCGTATCACCGGGTCAGGCAGGGCAAACCCCGCCACACCACGCAAGAAACCCTCTGCCAGATCGCCAACACCCAAAACCGCCGCCCCTTTGCCTTGTCCGCCCTACATAAGCGGCCCGCCCCGGCAAAAGTAGCCCCCCGTTGCGAAACCGCTGCCAAACAGCTAATCGGATTTTGACACCTTCATTCAGGCCCAAATATTCCACAGGGGGTCCGGGGGGTGTGAAACCCCCCGGCTTGGTCAGACACAGATGCCCCGCTTTGCCATGAAGATCGAATATGACGGTGCCCCGTTCAACGGCTGGCAGCGGCAGGCGCAAGGCCAGCCCTCGGTCCAGCAGACGGTCGAGGACGCGCTGGCAATGCTGGAACCCGGCCCCCACACCATCGCCGCCGCAGGGCGCACCGACACCGGCGTGCACGCCACCGGGCAGATCGCCCATATTGACCTTGCCAAACCGTGGGACCCGTTTCGCCTGTCAGAGGCGTTGAACCACCATCTGCGCCCGCACCCGGTTGCCATTCTTGCCTGCGCCGCCGTGCCCGATGACTTTCACGCCCGCTTTTCGGCGGTCGAGCGGCGCTATGTCTACCGGATCCTCGCCCGCCGCGCCCCGCCTGTGCTGGACAAAGGCCATGTCTGGCATGTCCTGAACCCGCTGGACCTGCGGGCGATGCAAGAGGCTGCGGTGCATCTGACCGGGCACCACGATTTCACCACGTTCCGGTCAACCCTGTGTCAGGCCAAAAGCCCGGTCAAGACGCTGGACGAAATCACGATCACCCAACGCAGCAGCCAACACGGCACCGAATACCGCTTTCATCTGCGCGCCCGGTCGTTCCTGCACAATCAGGTCCGCTCTATCGTGGGCACGCTGGTCCGGGTCGGGTTTGGGGCATGGCCGCCCGAGCGGGTCGCGCAGGCCCTGCAGGCACGTGACCGCGCCGCCTGCGGCACCGTCGCCCCGCCACAAGGGCTGTGCTTGACACAGGTCAATTACGCGGTTGATCCTTTCTGCTAAAGCTGTGCCACATCGTGGTGTCCGACCCTTTTCACGCGGCCATTTCCAACACGCCCACAAGGGTATTTCCCCGCATCCATGACCGGAGCCCCGGAGACGGGGGCAGACTGATGACCCACCTTGCCGCCCCATTGCCCACCTCATTGCCAGCCAGCCGAAGTGCCGAGTTTCTTCCCAAACTTGTTACCGTGCTGCGCGAAGGCTACCGCTGGGGCGATCTGCGCGCTGATGCGGTAGCGGGCCTGACTGTCGCGATAGTCGCGATGCCGTTGTCGATGGCGATTGCCATCGCCTCGGGGGTCGGGCCGGAACGCGGGCTGTTCACCACCATCGTTGGCGGCTTTGTCGTGTCGTTGCTGGGCGGGTCGCGCTATCAGATCGGCGGGCCTGCCGGGGCGTTCATCGTGCTGATCGCCGCCTGTGTGGGGGCCATAGGCGTTCCGGGATTGCTGCTTGCCACGCTGCTGTCCGGCCTGTTCCTGACGGCGGCGGGGGTGCTGAAACTTGGCTCTTATGTCCGCTACATCCCCTATCCGGTGACGCTTGGCTTTACGGCTGGTATCGCGGTCATCATCTTTTCCAGTCAGATCAAGGACCTGTTCGGCCTGCATCTGGCCAGTGCTGAACCCGCAGCCTTTCTGCCCAAGGTTCAGGCGTTATGGGCGGCGCATGGCACCTTTGGCTGGCCCGCCAGCTTGGTCGCCCTTGGTACGGTCGGCCTGATCACCGGCGTCAAGCGTCTGATGCCACAGATGCCCAACCTGCTGATCGCAGTCACGGCAGCCTCTTTTGCGGTGTATCTGTTCGCCCTGCCGGTCGAGACGATCCAGCAGCGGTTCGGCGACCTGCCCCGTCTGCCACCAGCGCCAAGCCTGCCCGCGCTGAACATGGCCGCGCTGATCGCCGCCCTGCCCTATGCGCTAAGCTTCACCCTGCTGGGCGCGATTGAATCGCTGCTGTCGGCGGTCGTGGCGGATGGGATGAGCGGGGCACGCCACCGGTCCAACGCCGAATTGGTGGCACAAGGGGTGGCCAATATGGCGTCGGCCCTGTTCGGCGGCATCTGTGTCACAGGCACCATCGCGCGAACCGCCACCAACGTCAGGGCCGGGTCGCATGGGCCGGTTTCCGGCCTGTTGCATTCGGTCTTTGTGCTGGCCTTCATGCTGGTCGCAGCCCCTTTGGCCGGACACATTCCCCTTGCGGCTTTGGCAGGCGTTCTGGCTGTCGTGTCATGGAACATGGCGGAAAAGGCAGAAATCTGGGCCATCATACGATCCTCACGGTCCGATGCCGTCGTGGTTGTGGTCACCTTCGGCCTTGTCGTGTTCCGCGACCTGACAGAGGGGATCGTGACCGGCTTTGCCCTTGCAGGTCTTGTCTTTCTGCACCGCATGTCAAAGGCGGCGACGATTGACACAACGCCCGAGGCCAGACCACGCAGTGACCGCGTCGTGATCCGCCTGTCGGGGCCGTATTTCTTTGGCGCTGCGGCACAGACCAGTCATATCCTGTCGCAGATCGCCGATGAGCCACGCTTCTTCGTGCTGGACCTGACCGATCTGGACTATCTGGATTCGTCCGGTGCCCGGTCCCTCGCGCTGCTGGCTGAACGCACCAGACGCAAGGGCGGCCAGATGGTGTTGCTGTCGGTGCGCCCGCCCCAGCGGCAGATGCTGGAACATGCCGGTCTGACCACCCCCTTGGTGCGCTACATCACAAGCCTTGATGCGCTGGATCAGCCGGAATGACCCGGTCCACCTGCGTAGGGAAAAGTGCCGCGTCTTGTGGCCTCCGGCGCAAGATAGGCGTGCACCACGGTGGTCTTCACGAAATTATCTTGCGCAGCCGCAGGCTTACCCTGCGCACAGGCCTGCGTCACTCGAATGTTTGCCAGACGGTATACGCTGGTATACATCAAAAGAAATACTAGCTTTTACAATGCCAAAGCTGCGATAAACTTGAAACTGCGAACAAAAAGACCAAGGGTTGCCGTCGGGAAACAAGGGACGGCGCTTTGGATCAGGGAGGGATAGAATGGAAGATCGTGCACCAGCGCTTTACACCGCAAGCGCCGCATTCACGGCCAAGGCCAATGTGACACCGGCAGGCTACGCGCAGCGCTACGAAGCCTCGATGGCCGACCCGGACGCCTTCTGGGCTGCCGAGGGGCGCCGGATCGACTGGATCAAGCCCTTCACCAAGGTCAGGAACGCCAGCTTCAAACTGGGTCAGGTCGCGATCAAATGGTACGAGGATGGCACCACCAACGTGTCGGCCAATTGCATCGACCGCCACATGGTGACCCGCGCCAGCCAGACCGCGATCATCTGGGAGCCTGATGATCCCAAAACCCCCGCCCGCCACATCACCTACGGCGAGCTTTTGGAACAGACCTGCCGCTTGGCGAACGTTCTGAAAGCGCACGGCGTGGCCAAAGGCGACCGGGTTGTCCTGTACATGCCGATGATCCCCGAGGCGGCCTATGCGATGCTTGCCTGTGCGCGGATTGGCGCGATCCATTCGGTGGTGTTCGGCGGCTTTTCTCCGGATGCGCTGGCGAACCGGATCAACGATTGCGCCTCAAAGCTGGTGATCACCGCCGACTTTGGCCTCAGGGCGGGCAAAAAGGTTCCGCTCAAGGCCAATGCCGATCAGGCGCTGCTGCACTGCAAGGACAACGTCGAATGTATGGTCGTCAAGCACACCGGGGATGAAACGCACTGGACCAATGGCCGCGACTTTGACCTGAAATCTGAAATGGCCGCCGCCGCCCCCTATTGCGCCTATACTGAAATGGGGGCCGAAGACCCGCTGTTCATCCTGTACACCTCAGGCTCGACCGGAAAGCCCAAGGGCGTGGTTCATACGACGGCGGGCTATCTGGTTTATGCGGCCATGACGCATGAGATGACGTTTGACTACAAGGACGGCGATGTCTTCTGGTGCACCGCCGATGTCGGCTGGGTCACCGGTCACAGCTACATCGTCTACGGCCCCCTCGCCAACGGGGCGACCACGGTGATGTTTGAAGGGTTACCGACCTATCCCGACGCGGGCCGCTTCTGGCAGGTGATCGCCAAGCACAAGGTCACCCAGTTTTACACCGCCCCGACCGCCATCCGATCGTTGATGGCGATGGGCACCGAACTGATCGAAAAGCATGATCTGTCCAGCTTGCGCCTGCTTGGCACGGTCGGTGAACCGATCAACCCCGAGGCGTGGAACTGGTACTTCCGCAACATCGGTAAGGGCAAATGCCCCATCGTTGACACCTTCTGGCAGACCGAAACCGGCGGCCACATCATCACCCCCCTGCCCGGTGCCATCCCGCAAAAGCCCGGCTCTGCCACCCTGCCCTTCTTTGGCGTGAAGCCTGCGGTGCTGGACCCGGCCAATGGCCATGTGATGACCGAAACCGCGACCGAGGGCGTTTTGTGCATCGCTGACAGTTGGCCGGGGCAGATGCGCACTTTGTGGGGCGATCACAAACGCTTTGAAGAGGCCTATTTCGCGCAATACCCCGGGTATTACTTCACCGGCGACGGCTGCCGCCGCGATGCGGACGGCTATTACTGGATCACCGGCCGCGTCGATGATGTGCTGAACGTATCAGGTCATCGTCTTGGCACCGCCGAGGTGGAATCGGCCCTTGTCGCCCATCCCAAAGTCGCCGAAAGCGCTGTGGTCGGCTATCCGCACGACATCAAGGGTCAGGGCATCTACGCCTATGTGACCCTGATGCGCGGGGTCGAACCGTCTGATGAGTTGCGCAAAGAGCTCGTCAAATGGGTCCGCACCGAAATTGGCCCGATTGCCACGCCGGACCTGATCCAATGGGCGCCGGGCCTGCCAAAGACCCGTTCAGGCAAGATCATGCGCCGCATTCTGCGCAAGATCGCCGAGAACGACTTTGGCGCACTGGGTGACACCTCGACCCTCGCCGATCCGGCGGTCGTTGACGACCTGATCGAAAACCGGATGAACCGGGCCTGAACCAAGGCAAATTCGGCCAATCGCCGCACGAACTCCGCCCGTCAAACGGGCGGGTAAGGGAAGGGCACGCGCAGACCTGCGCCTGTCCGGTACGCCCGCTTCAGATGGGCATCAAGGGAGAGAGACAATGGCAACACCAATGACCGACGCGGGCACCCGCTCACGTCCGATGACCGCCTCCGAGAGGAAGGTCATTCTGGCCTCCTCGATGGGGACGATCTTTGAATGGTATGACTTTTACCTGTACGGCTCACTTTCGGCCTATATCGGCGCGCAGTTCTTCACGCCGTTCCCCGAAGCCGCGCGCAACATCTTTGCGCTGCTGGCGTTTGCGGCGGGCTTTCTGGTGCGTCCGTTCGGCGCCCTGGTGTTCGGGTCGTTGGGCGACCTGATCGGGCGGAAATATACCTTCCTTGTCACCATCCTGATCATGGGTTCGTCCACGTTCCTTGTTGGTCTGTTGCCGGGCTATCAAAGCTGGGGCATCTGGGCACCGATCATCCTGATCGCGCTCCGCATGTTGCAGGGTCTGGCGTTGGGCGGCGAATATGGCGGCGCTGCGGTCTATGTGGCCGAACACGCGCCCCAGAACCGGCGCGGCTATTACACCTCGTTCATCCAGACCACGGCGACGGGCGGCTTGCTGTTGTCGCTGGTCGTGATCCTTGCGATCACGCCGATCATCACCAACAACTTCCCGGCTGTGGCACAGTTTGGCCTTGACGGTCTGCCGACACTGGATGCCAAGGGCAATGCCGTTATGCTGGACGCGTGGAAAGCCTGGGGCTGGCGCGTGCCGTTCCTGCTGTCGGCCTTCCTTTTGCTGATCTCTCTGTACATCCGCATGACGATGTCGGAAAGCCCGGTCTACCAGAAGATGAAGGCCGAGGGTGCCGCGTCCAAAGCGCCACTGCGTGAGGCGTTCGGCTCTTGGAGAAATGGCAAGATCGCCCTGATCGCCCTGTTCGGTCTGACCATGGGTCAGGCGGTCGTGTGGTATTCGGGCCAGTTTTACGCGCTGACCTTCCTGCAGTCGGTTGTGAAAGTGGACAGCTTTACCGCCAACGTCTTTGTTGCCTGCTCGCTTATCCTGGGCACCTGGGGCTTCATCTTCTTCGGCGGGCTGTCCGACAGGATCGGCCGCAAGCCGATCATTCTGGCCGGGTGCCTGCTGGCGGCGATCACCTATTTTCCGGTGTTCAAGTTCATCACGCAAACCGCGAACCCGGCTTTGTATGCCGCCCAACAGACCGTCATCACCGTGACGGCTGACCCGGCGGACTGTTCGTTCCAGTTCAACCCGGTCGGCACGGCCAAGTTCACCAAAAGCTGCGACACGCTGAAGGCGCTGCTGCTGAAAGGCTCTGCCAACTCGACCACCGTTGATGCCCCCACTGGCACCCTTGCCAGCGTCAAGATCGGCGAGACCGAGATTGCGTCCTATGACGGTGCCAAGAACAAGACCGACATTGACACGACCAAAGCAGCGCTTGATGCCGCCAAAGCCGCCATCGACCCTGCGCTGATGAAGGCGCTGGACGATGACAACAAGGCACTGGCCACGGCAAAGACCGCCGTGACGGATGCCGACAAGGCGCTGAAGGCTGCGGCTGACGACACGGCCAAAGCCACCGCCCAAACCGCACTTGATGCGGCCAACGCGGCCCTTCCCGCAGCCCAAGCCGCCGTTGATGCGGCGCGGACTGCAGTGCCAGCCGACCTGCTTGCCACCTTCGATGCCACGACCGCCGCTGCGGGCACGGCAAACGGAGTGAAAGCTGGGTTTGAGAAATCGGTGAACGACGCCCTGATGGCGGCGGGTTATCCGCTGATCGCCAAGGAAAACACCACCATCGCCAAGGTTGACAGCTTCCGCGACATCTTCAAGGCGCAGAACCTGACCGTGATCATCATCCTGACGTATCTGATCTTGCTGGTGACGATGGTGTACGGCCCGATTGCCGCGCAGTTGGTGGAACTTTACCCGACCCGGATCCGCTATTCCGGCCTGTCTTTGCCCTATCACATCGGCAACGGCTGGTTCGGCGGTCTGTTGCCCGCGCTTGTTCTGGCCATCTCTGCCCAGACCGGCAACATCTATTCGGGCCTGTGGTATCCGATCACCATCGCTTTGGTGACCGTGGTGATCGGCGCGCTTCTGGTGCCGAACGGCACGCACAAAAAGTCGATCTTCGCCGAATAAGCAGCCGGAATTACATGCAGACCCGGGCCGGAGAGCGATCTCCGGCCCGTCGTCATTGTGCCATACTATTGCCCCAACGGCCGGGCTATTTCATACTGAATGAACGCCAATACGTGCCAAAAGCCGATACTTGTCCCGAAATACGGAGTTTCCCTTGGCAGAGCCCGCCGATTCCATAATCTTCGTGGTCGATGGCAAAACGCTTGAATCGATGTCGCTGGTTCTGGCCGCCTCACTTGCGCGGCATCACCGCGTTGGCGTTGATGTGCGCGTGATCGCCTATGTATCAGCCCGGTCGATGGCTGATCTTAGTCCGGCCACGCAGGCGCTGTACAAGGCGTGCGGGGTGGAAATGGCCGCCCTGCCCTCTGCCGAGCGTCTGTGGAAAAAACCCTATCCGCACGGCAACAAGCTTTTGGCGGCAGCATCGCGGCGCACCAGCCAGCGGACCACCTTTCTGGATACCGATATGGTCGTGCAGGCCCCGATCACCGATCTGGCCCCGGTCAGCCCGTATGAGGTGTTTGTGGTGCCCGAAGGCCGCCCGACCTGGGGCAACAAGGTTGATGCCTGGCAGCGCGCCTACCGCTTTTTCGACCTGCCGTTCCCCGAGGTGCGGATTTCGCTGACCCGGGGCCGCCAGAAAGAGTTTCTGCCCTATTTCAACGCCGGTTACGTGTCGTTCAGCGATCTTGCGCTGGAAGACGATGGCCGCACCTTTGGCCAGCTTTGGCTGGAATTTGCCCGCCGTTTTGACTGGCACTGTATCATTGCCAACAAGCGCCCGTGGCTGGACCAGATCACCTTGCCTTTGGTGATGGCGCAATACGGTCTGGACTGCGCGTTGCAGACCGAAAGTTTCAACTACTCGACCTCGGAACGCGCTGACCTGTCTCAGGCGCATCTGGCCCGCATCGTGCACTACCACCGCGCCGCCTATTTCAACGCGATGCCGAACGCGGTCGATCACCTTGATGCCGTGCGCGTCCGCACCCCAGCGCGCCATCAGGCGGGGTTAGAGGAGATGCTGGAGCTTTTCACCAAAACTCCGGCCCGCGACTATGCAGCAACGGGGGCCGAAACCGAGATGGCGGACGACACCGAAGACGAAACCGAGGCGGCGTAAAACTTCTCCGCGCCTGAAGCCTCACCTCACCTAAAGCTTCACCGCGCCTAAAGTTTGATCCCGCGCAGCCGCAGGGCGTTGGTGATGACTGACACCGATGACAGGCTCATCGCGGCGGCAGCGATCATCGGCGACAGGACCAGTCCGGTGAAGGGGTACAAAAGGCCAGCGGCGACAGGAATGCACACGGCGTTGTAGCCAAAGGCGAAGGCCAGGTTCTGCCTGATGTTGCGCAATGTGGCGCGGGCAAGGGTGATGCCGCGCGCAATGCCGGTCAGGTCACCCGACAACAGTGTGATCCCGGCACTTTGCACCGCGACATCTGACCCGTGGCCCATCGCGATGCCCACATCGGCCACGGCCAAGGCGGGCGCGTCGTTTACGCCGTCCCCTGCCATCGCAACTGTGCACCCCTCTGCCCGCAGCCGGGCGACCAACGCTGCCTTGCCGTCAGGCATCAGGCCAGCCGCGACTTCGGTGATACCAAGCGCGCGTGCCACCGCCTGTGCTGTTGCCTCGGCGTCACCGGTTGCCATGACGACGCGGATGCCTTGGGACTTCAGGCGCACCAAAGCCTCAGCCGTTTGCGGCTTGATGGGATCGGAGGCGGCAATCATGCCTGCAAGCCGGTCGTCCACGGTCAGAAACATCACCGTCTTGCCAATGGCACGTAACACCTCGGCCTGTGACGCAGTCTTGGCTGGCAAAGCGATGTTCAGCGCTCGTAACAAGGCGGCATTGCCAAGGCCGATCCGGCTGGCCCCAACCGTCGCCAGAACGCCCTGCCCGGCCAGTGCCTGAAACCCGGTGGCGGGTTCCACAATCAGGCCCTTGGCCGCAGCCCCCGCCAGGATCGCCCGCGCCAAAGGATGGCTGGCCCCGGTTTCAACAGCGCCAGCAAGGGCCAGAATGCGGTCAGTGCTCAGGTCACCGATGGCCACCACGTCGGTCACCTCTGGGCGCCCCATCGTCAGCGTGCCGGTCTTGTCGATCACCACGGTGTCAACCTTGGCCAAAGCCTCAAGTGCCGCGGCATCCTTGACCAGCACGCCCATCGCAGCCCCGCGCCCCGCAGCGGTCGTGATGGATATCGGCGTGGCCAGACCAAGGGCGCAGGGGCACGCAATGATCAGCACCGACACTGCCGCAGCCACAGCATAGACAAAGCCGGGCGACGGGCCAAAGACCGTCCAGACCGCAAAGGCCACCAGCGCCACCGCCACCACGACCGGCACGAACCACGCGGCCACCCGGTCTGCCACCGCCTGAATTGGCGCTTTGGACCGTCTGGCCTGCACGACCATGTCAACAATCTGGGCCAGAACGGTGGCCGACCCGACCTTTTGCGCCTGCATCACCAACGACCCGTTGCCGTTGATTGTACCGCCGGTCAGCGCATCGCCTATGGCCTTCTCAACCGGCAAAGCCTCACCGGTCAGCAGGCTTTCATCGACGGCAGAGGTCCCTTCGGTCACCACGCCGTCAACCGGCACCTTGCTGCCCGACCGCACGCGGAGCAGATCGCCGGCAATGATATTTTCCAGCGGCACCTCAAACTCGCCGTCCGGTTGCACCCGCACGGCGGTGGCAGGCGACAGGTCCATCAACGCCCGGATCGCATCGCCGGTCCGCGCGCGGGCGCGCAGTTCCAGCACCTGACCCAGAAAAACAAGGGCGACAATGACAGTTGACGCCTCAAAATACGTCTCAACCCCCATGGCACCATGATAGGCGGGCGGAAACACCCACGGGGCAAATGTCGCCAGCACGCTGTACAAAAAGGCAGCCGCCACGCCAAGCCCGATCAGCGTCCACATATTCGGGTTGCGGTTGGTCACACTGTCGCGGGCGCGCAAGAACACAGGCTGGGCTGCCCACAAAACCACCGGCGCGGCCAGCGCACATTGCACGTAATTCACGTAAGGATGCCACGCCATCGGCAGCGAAAGCCCCACCATCGGCCCCATCGACAGCACAACCAAAGGCACGGCACAGGTGGTGGAAATCCACATCCGTTGCGTGAAATCGGCCAGTTCAGGTGAGGCTTCGCTGGAAGGCGTCGCAGGCTCCAGCGCCATGCCGCATTTGGGGCAGGTGCCGGGCGCGTCCTGCACAATCTCGGGGTCCATCGGGCAGGTGTATTTCACCCCTTTGACCACCAGCTTGCCCCGGATTTTCGCATTGCCGGACAGGTAAAAGAACGGATCAGCCTTGAACCGCGTCCGGCATTTTTCACCGCAGAAGTGATAGGTTGCGCCCTTGTGGTCATGCTTTCGGCTGGTGTCGGTGATTTTCACCGTCATGCCACATACCGGGTCGATTGCGGTCATGGGTGGGGCGGATTGGTCCACTTCAATCTCCTTGCGGGCTTGATCCGGGTCTAGCGCACCCGGACTACGCCTGCCTTGACGTAAAGCAAGTCTTCGGGGGACGGCAGCCTTAAAGCTGACGCTGGCCGTAGTACAGGCCCACCACATGCTCTGCCTCGGCAAAGAACAACCAGCGCGAGGCGAGCGCGCCGGTCAGGTGGATGATTGCCACAACACCGTAAGTGACAGGGTGCAAGGGCAGCAAAAACAACACCATCCACGGCAGAATGACCGCGCACAACAAGGCGACAGGGCGCAGCAGCAGCGCATGCTTGCGCCCCACGACATAGATCATCTCTCGCATCAAGTAGTTTGGGCTGGTGTGGGGCTGTTCAAAGACCGTGGCCGTGCCGATGCGGTCCAGCCCGGTGGCCGTGCCGATGGTCTGCCCTGCGTAAAAGAACGCGAGCATCCCCTTTTGCAGATGCGCGATGATGCCAAAGGCCAAAGCCAGACAGCCCGCCAGCGTTGGCCACTGATTGCCCGACAGGATCGCGCCCCCCGTGCCTTCAAACGCCAGAAACATCACCGGCACCGTCCAGTTGTTCCAGCGCGGCACGGTTTTCAGTTGGGCATAGATCATCGAGGTGGTGAACACCGTAACCACGCACCCGGCAGCCCCCAGATACCCGGTGACACGCGGCCAACCCAACCCCAGCCAATCCGAAAGTGCTACGGGGGCCAGAAGGGCGAGTGTTGCGACCGAAGCCCACGCCTCCCGGCTTAGCCACGAGGTGCGCCATTGGCTGAACGCTTTCAGCGCAAGTTTCGGATTGCCAAGGTGAAAGGTTGCAGCAGCCAGCCCGCCAACCGCCAGAGCGTATCCCAAACCCCAATGAAAGAACGCGGTCCAACCTGCGGGCACCGGAAACCCCGCCCCAAGAAAGGCCAAAAGGCCAAAGCCAATGCCGGACAGAACGGTGAACAGAATGACAGACGGTGCAGGGTTCATCCGATCTTTCCCAAAATCTTGTCCAACCAGCCTGCAAATCCGGTGGCCTGAATGTCAAGCAAGGGGGCCAGAAGGCTTGCCTCTTGTGGGATATCCTTTTTGCGCGGCGCGAGGTATTTGTTGGTCGGTTTGGTTTTAAGGTCCGGCATCAGATCGTACCCGCCGCGTTCGGCCACCAGTTTTGACACGTTGCTGTCGGGGTCGGCAAAATCGCCGAAATGGCGCGCCCCGGTCGGGCAGGTGCGCACGCAGGCGGGTTCGCGGTCTTCTTCGGGCAGGTTTTCGTTGTAGATGCGGTCGACACACAGGGTGCATTTCTTCATCACACCCGCTGCCATATCCAGTTCGCGGGCACCGTAAGGGCAAGCCCAGGCACACAGACCGCAGCCGATGCAGGCATCCTCGTTGACCAGCACGATGCCGTCTTCAACCCGCTTGTAGCTGGCACCGGTGGGGCAGACCGTGACGCAAGGCGCATCTTCGCAGTGCAGGCAAGACCGGGGGAAGTTGATGATCTGGGCAGCCCCTTCGTCGGGTTGCACCTGATACGAATGCACCCGGTTGAGAAACGCGCCAGAGGGGTCAACGCCGTAGGGGTTCTGGTCCGACAGCCCGCCGACCTGCCCGGCCCCCTGATCATTCCAGCCCTTGCAGGCGGTCACGCAAGCCTGACAGCCCACACAAGTGTCAAGGTCGATGACCAGACCGAGCTTTTTGTCAGTATGGGTGGGAAGCTGGGTCATTTACGCGACTTTCCGGTTGGATTTACGAATTTTCTGCGAAAATTCTTTCGGAAACGAATTTTCTGCGAAAATTCAGGATCTTTCGCAGAAAGATCGAAAGCAGGTTTTTCGCAGAAAAACCGTCTGGCTCGGGACGTCAACGCAGCAATCATGCCCGGTCCCTGCCTTGTGGAACCACGCGCGGGATCGGCGGCAGGTCCGGTTCGGTATGCGTCATCGGTGCTGCTTTCGCGATCCGCACACGCAGATCAAACCAAGCGGCTTGCCCGGTCACCGGGTCAGAGTTGGAATAGCGGTGACCGTCCTCGCGCTGCGGCAGCAGTTCTGAAATCAAGTGGTTCAGAAGGAAGCCCTCATTCGCCTCGGCCACCCCGTCATCCAGCGCCCATGCGGCTTTGCGTTTGCCGATGGCGTTCCAGGTCCAGACGGTATTTTCGTTCAGCGCGGCCATATGGGCGACCGGCACGGTGATCTCTGCGGTGGGTGAGGTGACAAGGGCATAGTCCCCCTCTTCAAACCCGTGCTCCTGCCAGATCTTTGTCGGCACATACAAAAAGTTCCGCCCTCTGATCTGGCGCAGCCACGCATTCTGGCTGCCCCAGGAATGGTACATGTCCATCGGGCGCTGGGTCAGGGCATGAACCGGAAAGGCGCGGGCGAAATCCTCGCCGAAGGGCGGATACCAGACCGGCAGCGGGTCCATCGCCAGCTTTAGCTGAGCGCGCAAATGGTCGGGCGGTTGCAGATAGCCGTGCCCCTCGGCGGCCAGTTGAAACTTGCGCATCGGTTCGGACCAGATGTTGAACAGATACGGCTGCGGGCTTTCATAGAAAGAGGTTTTCACGGCCCAATCCTGATAGGCCATGTTCCACGGTTTGTAGAACAAGGCATCTTCCGGCACATGGGCCTGAAAGAACCCGCCGTTTTCGATATAGGCGGCGATCTGGTCGGGGTTGGCGTCGCCCCGCCCGGTCTGGTCTCCATCGGCGCCGCGAAACCCGATCAAGGGACCAACACCGGGGCGGCGGATGTGGTTCTGGATGTAGTCGGCGTAATCCTTGAACTTTGGGCTGCCGTCGAGGCCGACCATCGGAGCCAGCCCCAGACGGTGGCCAAGGTCCAGCAGCACGGATTGAAAGCCGCGCACATTGCGGTCGGGTTCGGTCACCGGCCAGCGGATGCTGTCGCCGGCGGCTTCCGGTTCGCTGATCGGACGGTCCAACAGGCTGATGCAGTCGTGCCGTTCAAGATAGGTCGTATCGGGCAGGATCAGGTCGGCATAGGCCACCATTTCACTGGCATAGGCGTCGGAATAGATAATGTGCGGGATGACGTAGTCGCCGTCGACCTGATCGGTCAGCATCTCCATCACGCCCGCCGTGTTCATCGACGAATTCCACGCCATGTTGGCCATGTACAAAAACAGCGTGTCGATGCGGTAGGGGTCGCCGGCATGGGCGTTGGGGATCAGCATGTGCATCAGACCGTGGGCCGAGAAGGGATTCTCCCACGTAAACGCCTTGTCGATCCGCGCCGGAGAGCCGTCTTCTTTCAGCGCCAGTTGTTCGGGCCCGCGCACATAGCCAAGATGCGGGCCAGACAGCGGTTTGCCCGGAGCCGTTACGAAATGCGGGGTCGGATGCGCCTCGACCGGTTTGGGATAGGGCGGTTTGAAGCGAAATCCGCCGGGAGTTTCCACCGTGCCAAGCACGATCTGCAACAGGTGCAGGGCGCGGGCGGTCTGAAAGCCGTTGGAATGGGCGGAAATGCCGCGCATCGCATGAAAGCTGACCGGGCGGCCCGGCATGGTGTCATGGTGGTCACCGCGAAAGTCGGTCCAGGGCGTTGCGATTTCAATGGCTTGATCAAACGCTACATCGGCCAGTTCGGCTGCCAAAGCGTGGATGCGGGTCGCAGGTATCCCACAGCGCGCCTCCACTGCTTCGGGGGCATAGTCCGGCGACAAATAGTGTTCGGCCATGTGCTGAAACACGGTGCGGTGGCCCTGATAGGTCGCCCCAAGGTCGGGCTGCACCCCTTTGCCATCCCACGGCGCAGGCATTCCGGTACGCCGGTCAATCACAAAGGGCTGGCTTTCGGCGTTCTTCAGGATCAGGCCCTTTTCCGGACCTTCCGTTTCGTTCACGAGGAGTGAGGCATTGGTCCAGCGCGCCAGATAATCCAGATCAACCTTGCCCGCGACCAGCAGGCAATGGATCAGCGACAGGATCAGAAGGCCGTCGGTGCCCGGCGTGATGCCGTACCAGTCATCGGCAATCGCGTTGTACCCGGTGCGGATCGGGTTGACGCCAATCACCCGCGCGCCACGCCCTTTAAGCTTGCCAAGACCGATCTTGATGGGGTTAGAGTCGTGATCCTCGGCCACGCCGAACATGACGAACAGCTTGGTGCGGTCCCAGTCAGGCGCGCCAAACTCCCAAAACGCGCCTCCTATGGTGTAGATGCCGCCTGCGGCCATATTCACGCTGCAAAATCCGCCATGTGCTGCGTAGTTCGGGGTGCCGAAGGCCTGCGCCCACCAGCCCGTGAAGGACTGGCTTTGATCACGCCCGGTGAAGAAGGCCAGCTTTTCGGGGGCCGTCTCACGCAGGGGTTTCATCCACGACACCGCCAGCGCCAGCGCCTCGTCCCACGAGATTTCTTCAAACGCGCCTGACCCCCGTGGCCCGACCCTCTTTAACGGATGTTGCAGCCGCGACGGGGCGGTGACCTGCATGATCCCGCTGGCCCCCTTGGCGCACAGAACCCCCTTGTTGATCGGGTGATCGCGGTTGCCCTCAATATACGTCACCCGGTCTTTCCCATCAGGCCCCGATTTCAGATGCACGTTGATCCCGCAGCGGCAGGCGCACATGTAGCAGGTGGTTTTCCTGATCTGATCCGAAACCACGGGTGAGGTGTTCAACACGGGCGCGTTCATGGCCTTCCTTCTGGGTCTGCTTGCAAGAACAATATCTTGAGAATTCGCTACTTTGATAGGCCGTTTTCCCGATTGGGGGCAAAATTCCGGAATTTCTTCAGCTTGTGCTCAGGGCTATCACCTCAAGGGCGATCTGCCTTTCTTCTTCGGCCGGGATGATGACGCAAGGGGCAGCGCCAGCCCAGACCAGCCCCTGACAGATGCGGTCGCGCACCAAGGCATCATTCTCACCAATGCCGCCGGTGAAAGCTACCGCGTCAAGCCCCCCCAGCGCCGCGATCATCGACCCGGCATGGCGGACCGCCCAATAGCAGAAATGGTCGATTGCAAACGCCGCCTCAACAGTGCCCGCCGCGTGAAGGGCCCGCATGTCTGACAAACCGCCCAAACCCAACAAGCCAGAGGCGCGGTTCAAGATATCGGCTGCCCCCGCGATTCCGTGCACCTCTGCCAGTTTCAGCACGGCATTGCCGTCGATCTCGCCGGTCCGGGTGCCCATTGTCAGACCCGACAGCGGCGAATATCCCATCGTGGTGGCGACCGAAACGCCATCAAGAATGGCACAAAGCGAGGCACCGTTGCCCAGATGCAACGCAAGAATCCGGCGCGGCAGCGGGCCTTGCGCGCGAAGCAGACGTACCAGACTGGCATAGCTTAACCCGTGAAACCCGTAGCGGCGCAGGCCCAGCGCCTCGGCCTTTGGCGGCAGGGCATAGCGCGTTGCCACTGCGGGATTGGTCGCGTGAAAGGCAGTGTCAAAGCTAGCGTATTGCGGCAGGTCGGGGGCAAGGCTTGCCAGCGCATGAATGGCGGTCAGGTTGGCGGGGTTGTGCAACGGGGCAAGGGGGACGCAAGCGGTGATCCCGGCCACCACTTCAGGCGTCAAAAGCGTCGTCTGCGTCAGGTCTGGCCCGCCATGCACCACGCGGTGGGCTGCGGCGCGCAACTGACCGGGGGCCAACCCCATCGTGGTCAAACCGGCCTGCAGCGCGTCAAGATGGGTGGCATGACCGCCCGCCCCGATCCGCTCTGCCCGCATCTGTGCGACCTGCACCAAGCCTTGATCAAACACCGCCAGTTTCAACGAGGATGACCCGGCATTCACCACCAGCAGCATTCACAGCACCGCCCGGATCAGCCCGACCACGGCCAGCATTGCCAGCAACCCTATGGCAAAGCGGCGGAAATCCTGCGGGTCGGTGTTCAGGAAATGTCGGCTGCCCAGCCAGTTGCCCAAAAACACCAAGGGCAGCATCATCAGCCCGGCCCACAACGTATCCCACGAGATCAGCCCGCTGAACCAGTACAGCGGCGCGGAATAGACATCCAGAATCGGGAAATAGGCCACCAGCGTGGCGCGAAACACCGCAGCCGGCATCGTCTGCGCGGCAAAGAACGCCGCAACCGGCAGCCCGCCCATCCCCGGCGCATTGGCAAGCCCCGAGGCCAGACCCGCGCCAAAGTTACCCAGAACGCCAACCTCGCGCTTCAGCTTCCAGCCCATCAACAAGACGCCGCACATGAACAGCACATAGCCCGAAATCACCGCCCGCGCCGCGTTCCCCGGGATAGAGGTCAGCGCCCACAACCCCAACGGCAGACCAATCGCCGCCCCCACCAGCAACAACCCGACCCTGCGCCAATCAACATCCGGGCCGACGTTTTGCCAGGCCTGCAAGGTCATCACCACCTCGCACAGCATCACGACGGCCACGAAATTCAACGGGTTGGTGACCAGCCCGGATGAGGCGATGACCAGCGCCGAAAAGCCAAACCCCGAATAACCGCGCACAAAGGCCGAGATCAGAACCGCCACCGCCATGAACGCCACCGCCCCCGGCCCCATGTCGAATGGCAGGTGCAGCGTCATGGGCGCTGACCGCGCGCCAAACGACCCTCGATGTCATCCAGCACCGCGTCGATATCGGCCACGGAATCAATCACATAATGCGCCCCGGTGCGGCGCAGATCGGCGTAGGCCGCAGCGCGCATGGTGGCAAACTCTGCCGGTGTCAGGGCGGCGGTTTCAGCCGGGTTCAGACCG
>JBBRKS010000043.1:0-26809 GCA_038231775.1 Rhodobacterales bacterium
AGGATTTTCGGCGTGTTGATGGTAGAGGCCGCAACGATCACCTCATGTGCCGCATGGATCACCTCAACCTTGCCGCCGCGTTGCAGTTCAACACCGACCGCCCGGCCATTTTCGATAACAACTTTGCGGGCAAGGCCATGATAAACCTGCACATTGCCCTGTTTTAACGCCGGTTTCAGATAGGCATTGGCGGCGGACCAGCGCCGCCCCTGCCAGATCGTCGCCTCCATCGCACCGAAGCCCTCTTGCGCCTGACCGTTGTAATCTTGCGTCACCGGATAGCCCGCCTGTCGCCCCGCGTTGATGAAAGCGTCAAACAGCGGGTTGGTGCGCGGACCACGGGTGATGTGCAACGGGCCGTCGGTGCCGCGAAAATCAGACGGTGTATCCGATCCGTGCCAGTGTTCCATCCGCTTGAAATAGGGCAGCACGTCGGCATAGGCCCAGCCCTGCGCGCCCATCGCCTCCCACGTATCAAAATCGCGTGCATGGCCCCGCACATAGACCATGCCATTGATGGATGACGACCCGCCGATCACCCTGCCCCGCGGCGTCGCCAGAACACGGCCCCCCAGATGCGGTTCCGGTTCAGAGTGAAAACCCCAGTCATAGCGCGCCATGTTCATTGGATAGGACAAGGCGGCGGGCATCTGGATGAACGGCCCGGCATCGGTGCCGCCCGCCTCGATCACCACAACGCGGTGACCCGCCGCACCCAGACGGTAGGCCAAAGCCGACCCGGCAGAGCCTGACCCGATGATCACATAGTCCGCCTGCATCCTGTTTCGAACCTTGCGGCACGCCTCTTTCTTGACTGCGAGCCCGACCTTGGCCCTGTTCTGACAAGGCCTTGGGGCCGTGCCGCGTTTTTGCCTATGCGTGCTGCGCTGCACGCAGATGGGCGGTCACATAACCCAATGCCGTGGATGCCGCTGCCGCCCGGTCCGGTGCGCCGGGTCGCAGAACCTGCCGCAGATACAGACCGTCAATCAGCGCGCCCAAACCTTCAGCAATCGCCTCGGCCTGCGGGCCTGCCAAGGGGCGCAAACCAACCAGCAGGTTCGACCGCAACCGCCGCTGATAGACCGCGACCAGCCGTTTCGCCTGCGGCACGGTTTGCGCGAGCACCCAAAAGTTCAGCCACGCGCCGACCGCCTCCCGCCGAAAGTTGGCCGGACTGAACGATGCCGCGACAATCGCCTCGACCCGCTCCAGCGGGGTTTGCGCGACACACAAGGCACCGCGCACTTCTGCGCCATAAATCGTCATGATATGGCGCATCGCGGCCAGAAACATGTCCTCTTTCGACCCGAAATAGTGATGCGCCAGCGCACTCGACATGCCTGCCCGCTTGGCGATCTGGCTGACCGTCACGTCCAGCGACCCGGTCCGCCCGATCTCGACGATCGTGGCTTTGACGAGCGCTTCTTTCCGTATAGGCTCCATTCCAAGCTTCGGCATGCTGATCCATCGTGAAAAACACTTGCTTTTTGCAGCTAGCTTGAAGTTTATTGACTCGTCAATCAACAAAAAACGGGGAGCCTCGTATGACCTTCAAGACCACATTGCTTGCCACCGTCGTGGCGTTCGCCTGCACCGGTTCCGCCTTTGCGGCGGGCTGTGACAAAGTGACCTTCTCGGATGTTGGTTGGACCGACATCACCGCGACGACCGCCGTTTCCAGCATGATCCTGCAGGCCTTGGGCTATGAAACCCAAACCCAGGTCCTGTCGGTTCCGGTGACCTATGAAGGGCTGGCCAAGGGCGACGTTGACGTGTTTCTGGGCAACTGGATGCCAACGATGGCGTCCAACATCCAACCCTATCTGGATGCCAAAACCGTCGACTCCATCAAGGCCAACCTTGAAGGCGCAAAGTACACGCTGGCGACCAACGCAGCCGGGGCCGCCCTTGGCATCAAGGATTTCAAGGACATCGCAGCCCATGCCGCCGATCTGGACGACAAGATCTACGGGATCGAGGCTGGCAATGACGGCAACAAACTGATCCTTGACATGATCGACAAGAACGCTTTCGGCCTGAAAGACGCCAAGGTCGATCTGGTCGAAAGTTCAGAGCAAGGAATGCTGGCGCAGGTTGCCAAGGAAGATCAGGCGCAAAAGCCGATCATCTTCCTGGGTTGGGAACCGCATCCGATGAACGCCAACTTCAAGATGACCTATCTGACCGGCGGCGATGACTTCTTTGGCCCGAATCTGGGCGGGGCGACCGTCTACACCAACACGCGCGCAGGCTATGCCGCCGAATGCCCGAACACCGGCAAGTTCCTGAACAATTTGGTGTTTTCTCTGGCG
This sequence comes from Rhodobacterales bacterium, assembly GCA_038231775.1. Classification (GTDB taxonomy): domain Bacteria; phylum Pseudomonadota; class Alphaproteobacteria; order Rhodobacterales; family Rhodobacteraceae; genus Stagnihabitans. Next base: position 2,316 of record JBBRKS010000043.1, read on the forward strand.
ATGGAGAATGAAATCATGGGGTCCATCCTGAACGACGGCACCGATCCGGCGGTTGCGGCCAAGGCGTGGCTGGCAGCCCATCCCGAAGTAATCGCAACCTGGCTGGCGGGCGTCACCACCAAAGACGGTGGCGATGCTGTGGCGGCTGTGATGGCCGCGTTGAAATAAGCGACCAAGGCCCCGGAGGATGTTCCGGGGCCTTTTTCAATCCAACGGACGGGCATGCAATGGACTGGCTGAAGAACCTTATGGACGTCTTTCAGGGCGACTACAAAATTCCGGTCGGCTTTTATGCCAACATGGTTTTCGTCTGGATGAAGACCCATATGGCCTCATTCTTTGACGCCGTCTCGGTCGCGTTAGAAGCGCTGATCGCCGGGTTTCTGTGGCTGTTGCAAGCGCCCAACCCCTTGGTTCTGATCGCCATTTTTGTGGCCCTCGCGTGGGTTTTGCAACGCAACTGGAAGATTTGCGTTGGCGTGGCGCTAGGGTTCCTTTTCGTCGTCAACCAAGGGTACTGGAAAGAAACCACAGAAAGCCTGACGCTGATCCTGTCGTCTTGTGCGGTTTGCATGGCCATTGGTGTTCCGGTCGGCATCGCCTGCGCGCATAATGCCAAGCTGAATGCAGCCATCTCGCCGGTTTTGGACCTGATGCAGACGCTGCCGACTTTCGTCTACCTGATCCCCGCCATCATCTTCTTTGGCATCGGCATGGTGCCCGGCCTGATTGCCACCGTGATCTTTGTGCTACCCGCGCCAATCCGCCTGACCGAACTTGGCGTCGCCTCTACCCCCACCGCGCTGTTGGAGGCCGCAACCGCGTTCGGGGCCACGCCAAGCCAACGGCTGTGGAAAGTGGAACTGCCCTGGGCCTTGCCGCAGATCATGGTTGGCCTGAACCAGACCATCATGCTGTCGCTGTCGATGGTGGTGATTGCCTCGATGGTCGGCGCAAACGGTCTCGGCGTGCCGGTGATGCGCGCCTTGGCCTCGGTCAACGCCGCCAAAGGATTTGAGTCCGGCTTTGTCATCGTGGTTGTCGCCATCGCCCTGCGCAGCATCTTTCAGCGCGAGGTCAAATAATGACGGCCGTTATTTTCGATAAGGTCTCGATTGTTTTCGGCGACAAGCCCGGCCTCGCTTTGCCTCTGATGGATCAGGCACTGACCCGCAGTGATATTCAGACCCAGACCGGGCAGATTCTTGGCGTGCATGATTGCAGCCTGACCGTGGCCGAGGGCGAAATTCTGGTGCTGATGGGTCTGTCCGGATCAGGCAAATCCACCCTGCTGCGCGGTGTGAATGCGTTGAACCCTGTGGTGCGCGGCGAGGTTTTGGTCAGCGACGGCGACAAGATGGTGTCGGTGACCAAGGCCGACAAGGACACGTTGCGCCATCTGCGTCTGACCCGCATTGCCATGGTATTTCAACAGTTTGGCCTGCTGCCTTGGCGATCGGTGCGTGAAAATGTCGGGCTTGGGCTGGAACTTGCAGGCATGGATGCCGCCGCACGGAAGGCTCCGGTTGACGAACAACTCGCGCTGGTGAACCTGACCCAATGGGCCGATCGCAAAGTCGGAGAGTTGTCGGGCGGCATGCAACAGCGCGTCGGTCTGGCCCGCGCCTTTGCCACCCAAGCGCCGATCCTGCTGATGGATGAACCCTTCTCGGCCCTTGATCCCCTGATCCGCGCCCGTCTGCAGGATGAACTGCTGGACCTGCAAGCCAAGCTGAAACGCACGATCATCTTTGTCAGCCACGATCTGGACGAGGCGTTCAAGCTGGGCAACCGCATCGCCCTGATGGAGGGTGGCCGCATCGTGCAAATCGGCACGGCGCGTGAGATCATCGCCAATCCCGTCAGCGATTATGTCGCCGATTTCGTCGCCCACATGAACCCGCTTGGCGTTCTGACCGCCCGCGACGTGATGGAGCAAGGCGAAACCTCTGCCCCCGCCGCCGTTGATGCCGAATTGCCGGTCAAGGCGGTGATGGAGCTGATGGCCAAGGGTGTAGCGGAACTTGCCGTCACCTCAAACGGGGCGCGGATCGGGGTGGTCCGTTCGGCTTCCCTGATGGGCCGGCTGATCAACCCGCGACACGGTTAGGACGAAAATACCTTTTAAAACAGAGTGTTGAGGGAAGAAGTTAACTTTCAGCCTTTTTCGTAACCCTCTTTGCAGCTGGTTTTGCCGCCTTCGCCGCAGCGGGTTTTGCAGCGGCGGGTTTGGTCGCCTTGGCGGCCGCTTTGGCTGCTGGTTTCGCAGTCTTGGCGGCGGCAGGTTTGGTGGTCTTCCCAGCAGCAGGCTTTGTCACCCTCGCCTTCTTGACCGGGGTTTTGCCCGCTTTTTCAGCGATCAGCGCCAGCGCCTCTTCCATCGTCAAGTCCATCGGGTCGGTGGTCTTGGCGATCGTCGCATTGACCTTGCCCCATTTGACATAGGGGCCGTAACGCCCCGGCATCACCTGAATGGCACCACCGTCCGGATGGTCGCCCATCTCTTTCAACGGACCGGCCACAGCCCCGCGCCCCGGACGGCCTGCAAGTTTCTGGGCCAGAACCTCAACCGCACGGTTCATGCCGATGGTGAAAACCTCCTCAACATCCGGCAGGTTCGCGTAGGTAGAGTTGTGTTTGACGTAGGGGCCAAAGCGGCCAATTGCAGCCTCGACCGGGGCAGCATCAGCCGGGTGGTTGCCCACGATGCGCGGCAGATGCAGCAGTTGCAGGGCCCGGTCCAGCGTCAGATCCTGTGGTGGCCAGGTCTTTGGCAGGCTGGCACGCGGCGGTTTGGGGGCTTCGGTCGTGGCCTCACCCTTCTGGACGTAGGGGCCAAAGCGCCCGGTGCGCAGGCTGATCGGTTGTCCGTCTTCTTCACCCAGCACGCGGCCCTCAACAGCGCCACCCTCTTCATTGCCCGAGATGGGCCGGGTGTAGCGGCATTCCGGATAGTTGCCGCAGCCGATAAAGGCGCCACCCGAACGGGCGGTTTTCAGATGCAGACGCCCGGTGCCGCAAACTTGACAGATGCGCGGATCGCTGCCATCTGCGCGGGCCGGATACAGGTGCGGCGCCAGAAATTCATCAATCTTGTCAAGCACCTCACCGATGCGCAGATCAGCGGTTTCCGCAATAGCCGCACTGAAATCGCGCCAGAACCGGGACAGGACCTCGGTATAGGTCCGGCTGCCAGCCGAGACATCATCGAGTTCGGTTTCAAGGTCGGCGGTAAAGTCATATTCCACATAGCGGCGGAAATAGTTGGTCAGAAAGGCCGTGACCAGCCGCCCCTTATCCTCGGGGATCAGGCGGTTCTTGTCCTTTATGACGTATTCGCGGTCCTGAATCGTTGTGATCACAGAGGCGTAAGTTGAGGGGCGGCCGATCCCCAATTCTTCCATCCGCTTGACCAAAGTCGCCTCGGTGTAGCGCGGCGGGGCTTGGGTAAAGTGCTGTTCCGGCGTCACTTTGCGCTTTTCAACCGGATCGCCGGCGTCAATCTGCGGCAGACGGCCCTCGTCATCGCCGTCGTCGTCGCGGCCCTCGTCATAGACCTTCAGAAAGCCGTCAAACAGCACGACCTGCCCATTGGCCCGCAGACCCACCTGCCCATCGGGTGAGGCGATTTCGACCACGGTCCGCTCCATCCGCGCCGCCGCCATCTGGCTGGCAATGGTGCGCTTCCAGATCAGGTCGTACAGACGGCGCTGATCAACCTCTGCGAGCCGCAACTTTTCGGGCGCGGTTGCCATGTCGGTCGGGCGGATGCATTCGTGGGCTTCCTGCGCGTTCTTGGCCTTGTTTTTGTACATGCGCGGCGAATCTGGCACATAGGGGGCACCAAAGGTTGCCCGGATCACATCACGCGCCGACATCACCGCTTCCGGTGCCATGTCGATGCCGTCGGTCCGCATATAGGTGATGAAACCCGCCTCATACAGACGCTGCGCCGCCGACATGCAGGCCTTGGCCCCCATGCCGTATTTGCGGGAGGCTTCTTGTTGCAGGGTCGAGGTCATGAAGGGTGGATAGGGGTTGCGGCTGGCGGGCTTCTTTTCCGCTGAAACCACTTTGAATGTTCGATTATTGATAGCAGCGACCGCAAGCTCAGCAGCTTCAGCGGTTGGAATGTCGAATTTATCCAACTTCCGGCCACCCAGCAGAACCAGTCTAGCTTGAAATTCCTGGCCCCTTGGGGTGGCAAGGACCGCCTCGACGCTCCAGAATTCCTGGGCGTGGAAGGCTTCAATCTCCATCTCACGCTCGACGATCAGACGCAGGCAGACCGACTGAACGCGGCCCGCAGATTTGGCCCCCGGCAGCTTGCGCCACAGAACCGGCGACAGGGTGAAGCCCACCAGATAGTCCAAAGCGCGGCGGGCCAGATACGCCTCGACCAGCGGTTGATCGACCTGACGCGGATGGGCCATCGCCTCTGTCACCGCCGATTTGGTGATGGCGTTGAAGGTCACGCGGCTGACCTTTTTCTTGCCTTTGGCGATGACTGACGCCAACGCCTCTTGCAAGTGCCACGAAATCGCCTCGCCCTCACGGTCGGGGTCGGTCGCAAGGATGAGTTCGTCGTCGGTCTTCAGCGCGTCGGTGATCGCCTTGATGTGCTTGCGGCTGTCGGCGGCCACCTCCCATGTCATGGCGAAATTGTCATCCGGGTTGACCGAGCCATCCTTGGGAGGCAGGTCGCGCACATGGCCGTAAGAGGCCAGAACGACATAGTTGCTGCCCAGATATTTGTTGATCGTCTTGGCCTTGGCCGGGGATTCGACAACGACAACGGGCATGGAATTCCTTTCACCAACGCAAGCCAGACCACCACAACGCCTGAAAGTCCGTACAGCGCGGCAAGATGTGAGGCATTGTCGGGGAATGTCAACCGGGGCTGTCGCAGGGAACCCCACGGGACTGGGGACGGGAGTAGGGCAGCATCAACGCCGCGAAATCAGCCCGCCGGATTGCCGTTCAATCTTGCCCTCCAGTTCCAGCGTCAGCAATTCTGTGGTCAAAGAGGCGGCAGGCAGGGCCAGATCGCGGATCAACTGATCCTCTGCCATGGGTGACGGTCCAAGCCGGGCGAGGATCAGACTGTGCAGGTTTGCCATATCGCCCAAGGGGCGGCGTGGCGGGACCGGGCCGGGCGGCGGTTCGGCCAACGCCTGATCGGCGGGTTCGGGGCGGGTCGCCACATATGCGGCAATCCCCAGCACCGCAAACACGTCATGGGCCCCGCGCACCAGCGTGGCACCGTCGCGGATCAGCCGGTTGCAGCCTTCTGCCCTTGCGTCAAACGGGTGACCAGGCACGGCCAGAACCTCTCTCCCCTGTTCCAGGGCGGTTTCCGCCGTGATCAGCGAGCCTGACCGCGCTGCAGCCTCTACCACCACCACCGCCCGCGACAGGCCAGAGATGATTCGGTTGCGCTGCGGAAAATGGCGGGTCTGCGGTTCCATCCCCATCGCCTGTTCCGAGATGCGGCAGCCTTGGGCAAGGATTTGCGCGGCGAGTTCGGCATTCTCGGACGGATAGATCACGTCGACGCCGCCGGCCTGCACGGCCACAGTGCCGGTGGACAGGGCTGCCAGATGCGCCTCGGCATCGACACCGCGTGCCAGACCGGACACGACGACCTGCCCCGCCCCGCCCAAAGCGAACGCCAGTTTGCGCGCCATGCGCAGGCCAAGAGACGACGCATTGCGCGCGCCCACCAGTGCGACCATCGGGCGCTGCAGCAGCGCAACATCGCCCTGCGCCCACAGGATCGGCGGCGCATCGGCCACATCCATCAACGACTTGGGGTAATCCGGCCCGCCATAGATCAAAAGCCGCGCCTTGGCCGCCCGACCTTGGGCCATTTCGTGCCGCACCACGCCCACTGGACACACCTCGTAGCCGTCAACCCCGGCAGCCTTGGCAATCGCGGGCAACGCCGCCAAAGACGCCTCAACCGTGCCATGTTCGGCCAACATGCGGTGAAACGTCACTGGCCCGATCCGGCGTGAGCGGATCAGTTGCAGCCAAAGCGCCGGGTCTTCGGGGACGGTGCGGGTCATGCGGGCTCCTGTTCACCGCAAGACTGCCCGCAGGAAGGTTAATGAAGGATGAATCCCGGCTTACATTCCGGGCCGGTTGGGACATCAGCCTTGAAAAAGCCGATCAGCGGGATTGTAGCCGGACCCAAAGTTTGATCAAATATGGCGAAAGCCGCTTGCCCGATCCCCGTCTATGTGCGGCGCACAGGAGAATGCCATGAAAAACGCAGACGTCGCCCTTCGCCGCACCGATTCGATTGCCCGGGGTGTGGGCATGCAGACCCAAATCTACGTCGACAAGGCCCTGAACTCCGAAGTCTGGGACATCGAGGGCAACCGCTACATCGACTTTGCCGCTGGCATCGCCGTGGTCAACACCGGCCACCGCCACCCCAAGGTGATCGCCGCCGTTCAGGCGCAGCTGGAAAAGTTCACCCACACCTGCCATCAGGTCCTGCCTTACGAAAACTACATCCACCTTGCCGAACGACTGAACGCCGCAGTGCCGGGCGATTTCCCGAAAAAGACCGTGTTCGTGACAACCGGGGCCGAGGCTGTTGAAAACGCCATCAAGGTCGCGCGTTACGCCACAGGCCGGTCCGCGATCATCGCGTTTGGTGGGGCGTTTCATGGGCGGACGTTCATGGGCATGACCCTGACCGGCAAGGTCGAACCCTACAAAAAGGGCTTCGGTGCCATGATGCCCGACGTCTTTCACGTGCCGTTTCCGCAAGGCGTGCACAACATCACCACAGCCGATGCGATGTCGGGGATCACCAAGCTGTTCAAGGCTGACCTTGATCCGGGCCGGGTCGCCGCGATCATCTTTGAACCTGTGCAGGGTGAGGGCGGCTTTTATCCGGCCCCCCTCGACCTCGTCAAAGCCTTGCGCAAACTGTGTGACGACCACGGCATCGTCCTGATCGCGGATGAGGTGCAGACCGGCTTTGCCCGCACCGGCACCATGTTCGCGATGGAGGGTTATGGGGTCGCCGCCGACATCACCACCATGGCCAAGGGCCTTGGCGGCGGCTTTCCAATTGCCGCGCTGACCGGCAAGGCCAGCCTGATGGATGCGGCTGGCCCCGGCGGTCTGGGCGGCACTTACGGCGGCAACCCGATTGGCATCGCTGCCGCCCACGCCGTGCTGGACGTGATTGAGGAAGAGCAGCTGTGCGCCCGCGCCAATGAACTCGGCTCTCGTCTGAAGCAAAAACTGGAATCGATCCGCGCCACCACGCCAGAGATTTCCGACATCCGTGGCCCCGGCTTCATGGTCGCGGTGGAATTCGCCAATCCGACAAACCACGAACCTGACGCCGCGTTCACCACCCGCGTCCGGCTTGAGGCGCAAGCCCGCGGCCTGATCCTGCTGACTTGCGGCGTCTACGCCAACGTGGTGCGCTTTCTGGCCCCGATCACCATCCCGGATGCGCATTTTGCAGAAGCGTTGGGGATATTGGAAGAAGCGGTGGCGGCAGCACGGGTTTGAAGGGAGGGGCGGGGTAAAGCCCCGTCCCAAACTGGGCACAGCCAGACCTCGCGCCCTTGCGCATCACCAAACCCAGCGTTTCGTGCTGCAATATCTGCGATAACGGGCCTTGTGACCGAATGGGACTGTCTGTCCCCTGCCAAGCCAGATGATGCGCCGCAGGAAGCGTGTCTGTCATTCTCCAGTCCCGATCCCGCCGGAAATAGCCCCGGTCAGGCCCCGTAGGTCGGGGTATACCCCGACTCCCCGGCACCCCACCTCTGGCCAAGCCCCCCGCCCGGCGCTATGCAACGCCATGGCCGCAAACCTTCCCCTTACCCTGACCGACGCCTGCTATGCGGCAGGCGGCAAAGCCATTCTGTCGGACCTGACCGCGACGCTGACCGAGCCGCGTATCGGCATCATCGGGCGCAACGGGTCGGGCAAGACGACGATGCTGCGCCTGATGGCGGGTCTGATCGCACCGACCTCGGGGCAGGTGCGGCTTGGCACCCAAGACCCTGCCCGCGACCGCAAGGCGATGCTGTCGCAAATCGGGATCCTGTTTCAGAACCCCGACCATCAGATCCTGTTCCCCACCGTGATCGAGGAGCTGGCGTTTGGCATGACCCAACTGGGCCAAACCCAATCCGAGGCGCGTGCGCAGGCCCGCACTCTTCTGACGTCCGAGAGCCGCGCGCATTGGGAACACGCCCCGACCCACGCCCTGTCCCAAGGCCAGCGCCAGTACCTTTGCCTCATATCCGTTCTGGCCATGCAACCCGCCATCCTGCTGCTGGATGAACCCTTTGCGGCGCTTGATCTGCCCTCACAAATCCGGCTGCGGCGCAGGCTGGCCGGCCTGCCCCAACAGGTCATCACCATCAGCCATGACCCGCTGGCCGTGGCCAGTTGCGACCGCGTGATCTGGCTTGAGGGCGGGCGCATCCGCCAAGACGGCCCCGCCGCCACGGTCCTGCAAGACTTCACCGCCGAAATGGCCCGGATCGGAGGCCTGGATGCTGACGCTGACCTCACCGACTAGGACATGGGCGCATCTGATCCCGGCTTGGGTCAAACTGGGCGCACTTTGCCTGTGGACCGTGGTGGTATTGCATCTGAACGGGCTGTGGCTTGCGGCGGCGGCGCTGGGGGTTGTGGCGATTGTCGCCACTGCAGGACCGCTCTTCCTGACCGAATGGGCGCGGATGCTGCGCCCGCTTTGGCCCTTTGTCGTGCTGGTGGCCCTGTGGCAAATCTGGCTGGGCGATCCTACAGGCGCATTGCCGGTGATTTTGCGGCTGGGCGCAGCTGTGGGGCTGGCCAATGCCGTCACCATGACAACGGAATTGTCAGAGATCGTTCAGCTGCTGATCCGCCTCGCCCACCCGCTGCGCCGTTTGGGTCTTCAACCCCGCACACTGGCCCTGTCCGTCGCACTGGTGATCCGCTTTGTTCCGGTGATGCTGCAACGCCATGCGCAAATCACCCAAAGCTGGCATGCGCGCAGCCTGCGCCGCCCGGGATGGCGCATCCTGATGCCCGTGCTTCTGGCAGCGCTTGACGATGCGGACCGCGTGGCTGAGGCCTTGCGTGCCCGGGGTGGAGCGGGCTAACTGCGCGCCAAACCAACAGGAGACCCCGATGGAACGCAACCTGACCCACATCGCTCTTTTCGCAGCCCTGATCGCCGTTCTGGGCCTGATCCCCAAGATTGATCTGATCAGCGGCGTGCCGATCACGGCGCAATCCTTGGGCATAATGCTGTGCGGCACCGTGCTGGGGTCAAAGCGCGGCTTTCTGGCGGTTCTGTTGTTTGTGGTTCTGGTCGCGGCGGGGCTGCCCCTGTTGTCGGGCGGACGCGGCGGCATGGGATTGTTTGTCGGACCCTCGTCAGGCTATCTGATCGGTTTCCCGTTTGCCGCCTTCGTAGCAGGGCTGGTCGTCGAAAAGTGGCGCGTCCGGGTGGGCCTGGCGGCGTTCGCGGGCGCTGTCCTTGGCGGCATCGTGGTGCTGTACGCCTTTGGCATTCCCGGCATGGCGATCACCCTTGGCAAATCCCTGCCAGAGGCTGCCGTTCTGGCGCTGCCCTTCCTGGCTGGCGACCTGATCAAGGCGGTCCTTGCAGCGCTGGTCACCCAGACCATCGCCCAGGCCCGCCCCGGCGCACTGCTGTCACGCGCCTGAGCACGATGTTTGTATGTCAGCAAAGACATGCAAGCATCTGAATCCCAGACGGACTACGGGCGACCACGGTCCGATTTTTCGCAGAAAAATCGTGACCTTAGCGCCGCACCAAAAGTGCCGTCCCGATCCCGCCCGCCGCCGCAATCGCAGCCATCCCATACCCTGCGACCAGCCCGTGAAATAACCGCACAGCAAGGATCGCCCCCGAGGCACCAATCGGATGCCCCCGGGCCAACGCGCCCCCGACCATGTTGACAATCGCCGGATCAAGACCTGCCGCTTCGACACAGGCGATGACCTGCGCCGCATAGGCCTCCATCACCTCTGCCATCTGCAGGTCAATCGCGGACAGTCCAGCCTCGCGCAATACCTGCGCCATCGCTGGTAGCGGAGCAGTCCCCGGTTCCTCTGGCGCTGACCCCAGCGTCGCACCGGCCAAGATCTGCAACGGATTTGGCCCCAAGGGCCGATCCGACACCACCACAAATCCCGCCGCGTCCGCTGACACCGCCGCATTGGCAGCGGTTATGTCCCACACGATCGCCCGGGCCCGTGCCGCAAGCGCCATGGTCAAAGAGCGGCTGAAAGCGTCCTGCAACACCCCGGTAAGTGCTACGATCTCAACCGCCATATCCTTTTGATGTTTCAAAGCCTTGGCGTGGCTTTCGACGGCCCATGCGTCCATCCGGTCGCGGCTGATCCCAAGCCTTTGCGCCAAGCTGGCAGCCGCCTCATGCATCCCCGGATCGCGGTCGGAAAATGGCGAGAACGGCGGCCTGTCATAGGCGACCGCAGGCCCGCCATCGGGATCGGTGGCCATCCGGATCGGGCGGCGCGACGCACTTTCAGCCCCGCCCGCCACGACGATCCGCGCCGCCCCACTGTCCACCAAAGCCCGCGCCAAAAGGATGGCGTCAAGGCCGCCGGCGCATTGCCGATCAATCGACAACCCGGCCACCCGTTCGGGCAACCCCGCCGCCAGCGCTGCCAACCGCGCCGGATTGCCGCCCGCGCCCAGCGCATTGGCAAGGATCACCTCGTCCACATCCTGCGGCCGCAGCCCGGCATCGACCAGACACGCGCCGATCACCGGGGCTGCCAATTCATTCACCAAAAGCCTGCGAAACGCGCCACCCGCAGGCACCACAGCCGTTCGGCGGGCGGCCACGATCCAGCTCATGCCAGCCCCTTGGCAAGCTGAACCAGATCAACCTTGCCGGATGCCAACAGGGGAAATTCCTGTCTCCATATCAGAACCTTGGGCGATTTCAGCGGGCCGAACCTGTCACGTAAAGCCGTCATCAGAACAGGGTCTTGCCCTCTGTCGCCCACCAGAACCCCCACCAGATGCACCCCCCGCAGCGCATCCGGGCGCGGCAGCACTGCGGCCCGCCGCACCCCCGGCTGCGCCAGCAAAAACGCCTCAATCTGTTCGGGAAAAACCGCCTGATCGGCCACCTTGACCATCCGTCCGGCACGGCCCAACAGATACAGGTGGCCGCCGCGTATCTCGCCCATCTCACCAACTGAAAGCCATCCCTCGCGCCAGCGCGCCGATCCGGGATCACTGGCGTAGCTGTCAAAAAGATAGGGGCTTTTGACCCAAACCTCGCCCGCCTCAACCCGCAAGTCCACCCCCGGATAGGGTCCGCCGACCGAGTCTTCCGGCGTCTCTGGCCCCGCCAAGGTGATGAAACTCGCCTCCGCCGCGCCGTAGAATTCGCGCACGCGACAGGCCGGGGCGATCTGCGCCACCGCCGCCCGCAGGCCCGCATCCAGCTTCGACCCGCCCACCACCAGCCATTCCAGATCGGGCAAACCCGCCCCTCCCGCCTCGACCAGCAGGCGCAACTGGGCTGGCGTGGCATAGACCAACCCGACGCGCCGCGCTGCCAAAGCCGCCCGCTGGCGGTCTGGCCGCAGCCCCTCCAGCAGATGCAATTCCGCCCCCAGATGCAGCGCCTCGATTGCCCCGTACAGCGCCAGCGAATGGACCAAGCGCCCCAGAACCGCCACCCGAACCCCCGACCCGATGCCGAACAGCCCGGCATTCACCGCAAAACTGGCGATCCAGCTGCCTTGCGTCCGCCTGATCCGGCGCGGTGCCCCGCTTGACCCGCCCGTCAAAGTCTCAAACACCGGAACGGCACCCAGTTCTGGCACAGGCCCCTCTCCACCAATCCGAAACGCCGCCGCCCCCAAGGCCGCAAGTGCCGCCCCTGCAGGCCGATCCGCAATCACGCCCGCAACCGGCACCCCGCGCAGCACCTCGCGCCCGGCACCATCAAACATCCGTGCCGCAGGGTGCCAGCCAAACCCGATTTGCTCTTTGCCAAATACTCCCGCCGGAGGCTTGGACGTCACCTTTGTCACCGCTTGGACAACAGCGAAGCTACCCGTCGCAGCGCCAGCAGATACCCCTCGGTCCCACAGCCAGCGATCACTCCATCCGCACGCAGCGAGATATACGAATGGTGCCGGAAGGCCTCGCGCTTGTGGATATTGCTGATATGAACCTCGATCACCGGGCCGTCAAAGGCGTTCAACGCGTCCAGAATGGCAACCGAGGTGTGCGAATAGGCCCCCGGATTGATGATGATCGCAGCCCCCTGCTGGCGCGCCTCTTGAATCCAGTCAACCAGAACCCCTTCGTGGTTGGATTGCAACGCCTTGATCGGCAGGCGCAATTCTTCGGCCAGATCGGCGCAGGCCTGCGCCACATCGGCCAAAGTTTCACGCCCGTAAATCTCTGGCTGGCGCTGACCCAGCAGGTTCAGGTTCGGGCCGTTCAGGATGTAGATGGGTTTGCTCACCGGTATGCTCCCCTAAGGTTGGCCACAGACTAGCGGAAGGCTGCCCCGCCTCACAACCAACAAAAGGACGTGCCAGCAAAAGCACGGGCCAACAAAAGGACCGGCCCGGAGGTGATCCGGACCGGTCAAGGCAATCGAGCGCGAATTACGCTCAACAGGGAGACGTCAGCGGCCCTCTCAGGCCACCTTTTCCAATGCCACCTCTGGCACCAGACCCAGGGCGCGCACCACCTCACGGGTCAGATGCGCGCGGTTCAGTGTGTAAAAATGCAAATCCTGCACGCCCTCGGTCAGCAGCCGTTCGCACAACGTGGTGCATTGGGTCAGCGCCAGCAGATCCTCGCGGCCATCGCGGGCGGCAAAGGCAAAGGCTTCATCCAGCCGCTGCGGCACATGGGTCCCGCAGCGGGCGGCAAAGCGTTTGGCACCGTCCCAGGACTGAATCGGCAAGATACCCGGAATGATCGGCGCGGTGATACCCGCCTTCACACAGGCATCGCGAAAGCGCAGGTAAGTGTCCGCTTCGAAGAAAAACTGTGTGATGGCCGACGACGCCCCGGCTTCGATCTTGCGTTTCAGCCACAGGATATCTGCCGTATCATCGGCGGCGTCGGGGTGGCGTTCGGGATAAGCGCCGACGCGGATGTTGAAAGTGCCGGTGGCAGCCAGCGCTTCGATCAGGCCCAGCACGTTGGCAAACCCGTCAGGATGCGGTGTGAACCGCGCATCGCCCTTTGGCGCATCGCCGCGCAAGGCCACGATATCCCGCACGCCGGCCGCCGCATAGCTGGCCGCGACCGCCATCGTCTCGGCCCTTGTGGCACCCACACAGGTCAGATGGGCCGCGACATTCAGACCGTAGTTGCCCTGAATGGTTTGCACCGCGTCTTGCGTCAGATTGCGCGTCGTCCCGCCTGCGCCGTAGGTGACCGACACAAAATCCGGCGACAGCGGGGCCAGCGCCTGAACCGCCTCCCACAGCCGGAACGAGGCATCTAGGGTTTGCGGCGGGAAGAATTCAAACGAAACACGGGCACGGGTCATCTTGACACTCCTGAACATCTTGCCCTCTTGTCGCAGATGGGTGATCGTGAATCCAATTCATAATATTCACGATGATTATGAGGTTGATCGCATGTATCTTGAGCTGCGCCATTTCCGGACCCTGCGCGCCATCCAACAGGCTGGCGGTCTGGCTCGGGCGGCTGAAATCCTGAACACGACCCAATCCGCCTTGTCGCATCAGGTGGCGGGGCTTGAGGATCAGGTCGGGATGGAGCTGTTCGTGCGCCGGTCCAAACCGATGCGCCTGTCGGCGGCAGGGATCAGGATGCTGCGGGTTGCCGAACGTATCCTGCCAGAGATTGCCGCCCTTGAGGAGGAGTTCCGCGCGCTTTTGTCCGGCAAGACCGGGCGGCTGCACATCGCCATTCAGTGCCACGCCTGTTTTGACTGGCTTTTCCCGGTGCTGGAATTGTTCCGTCACGCCTGGCCAGAGGTTGACGTCGACATCCGCGCCGGTCTGGCCTTTGACAGCTTTCCGGCGTTGCTGCGCGAAGAGGTTGATCTTGTGATCTCCTCAAACCCCGAACCATTGGCGGGCATCACTTTTCACCCGCTGTTTGACTATCACCCGACCTTCATCGCGTCGTCCCGCAACCCTCTGGCGGCCAAGGCGGTGATCGAGGCCGAAGATTTCCGCGATCAGGTGCTGATCACTTATCCGGTCGGGCGCGACAAGCTGGATATCTTCACCGAACTGCTGACCGAGGCGCGGGTGGAGCCGCGCGCGCAAAGGGCGGTGGAATTGACGGCCGTGATCCTGATGCTGGTCGGATCAGACCGAGGGGTCGCGGTGCTGCCCGACTGGGTGATCCGCGATGTGAAAAGCAACGCCGATTATGTGACGCGGCCATTGGGGCCGGGGGTGATCACCAAACGTCTTTATGCCGCGACCCGCGACGAAGATGCCGCCCGCCCCTTCATGGCGCATTTTCTTCGGCTTGGGCGCAGTGAGCCGGTCAAGTTGCAACGCGACTGAGGTTGCATCTGTGACATGCGCCGGGGGCAGCCTCGGACTCCGGACTATTTGGACCAATATGAAAGGGAAAGAGGTTGACGCGCGGCTGGCAAACAGCACAGTTTGGACGGATGGAAACCTTGTTTGTCAGGCTTTTGCGCCCCGGCCCTGTTTTTGCCCTGCTGATCTAGCAGGGCGGCGCTTTCGGTTTCATACCCGGTTTCATGGCCCCGCCCCCAAAGCGCAATCGTTGTCTTTTGCCTGTGGAGCCTGACATGAGCCTTCTTGCCGTGAAATCCCTGTCCCTGACGCTTGGCCTGCCGCTGTTCGCCAACCTGTCGTTTTCGCTGGAGCCGGGCGACCGGCTGGGCCTGATCGCCGCCAACGGGCGCGGCAAATCCTCATTGCTGCGCTGTCTGGCCGGGCAGTTGGAGGCGACCGGTGGCGATGTGACCCGGGCGCGGGGATCGACGGTGCGGCTGGTCGAACAGGATGTGCCGGGCCCTCTGCTGGGCTTGACGCTGCGGGCTGCGGTGGCGCAGGTGCTGTCGGACCCAGAGGGGGAAAGCTGGCGCGTCGATGTGGTGCTGGATGATCTGTCCGTGCCGGAAGCGTTTCGCGATCAGCTTCTGGGCAGTCTGAGCGGGGGGTGGCAACGGACCGCCCTTTTGGCGCGGGCGGCGGTGGCAGAGCCGGACATATTGCTGCTGGACGAGCCGACCAACCATCTGGACCTGTCGCGGATCGGGATCTTGCAGCGCTGGCTGAAGGCCTTGCCGCGCGATGTGGCGGTGATGATGGCCAGCCACGACCGGGCCTTTCTGGACGGTGTGACCAGCCGAAGTCTGTTTTTGCGCGATGCCGGGTCGCGGCTGTTCGCCCTGCCCTATTCGCGCGCCCGGGCTGCGCTGATCGAGGCGGATGCAGCGCAGGGGCGGCAGTTTGACAACGATCTGGCCAAGGCCGACCAATTGCGCCGTCAGGCGGCGAAGTTGAAGAACATCGGCATCAACAACGGGTCAGACCTGTTGGTCGTCAAAACCAAGCTGTTGAAAGAGCGGGCTGAGAAGATCGAGTCGCAGGCAAGGGCGGCGTTCCGCGACACCTCGGCCGGGGAGATCAGGTTGGCCAATTCGGGCACCCATGCCAAGGCATTGGTCAGCCTGAATGATGCAGCCATCAGCGCGCCGGGCGGGCCATTGCTGTTCAAGACCGGGGTGAAGTGGATCGAACGGGGCGACCGGGTTGTCGTGCTGGGCCGCAATGGCGCGGGCAAGACGCGGCTTGTCGCGGCGCTGCTGGCAGCTATTTCGGACGGGAATGAGGCGATCCGGGTGACCCCCTCGCTGGCCCTGGGCCATTCGGATCAGGGGTTGGCGCAGTTGCAGGCCAGGGCGACGCCGTTTGATCTGGTGACCGCGTTCAAGACCGGCGATGGCCCGGCGCGCAGTCTTCTGGCCGAGGCGGGGATACGGACCGATTTGCAGACCAAGCCGCTGGCCCCCCTGTCGGGCGGGCAGAAGGCGCGGCTGGCGATGCTGTTGCTGCGGCTGTCGCAGCCCAACTTTTACCTGTTGGACGAGCCGACCAACCATCTGGATATCGAAGGCCAGGAGGCGCTGGAGGGTGAGCTTTTGAAACAGGGGGCGACCTGTCTGCTGGTCAGCCATGACCGGCAATTTGTCCGCAATGTTGGCACCCGGTTCTGGCTGATCGAGGGCAAAAAGCTGGTCGAGGTTGATGGGCCGGAGCGGTTCTTTGGGTTGGAATTGGGGGTGTGATATCTGGCGGATAACACACGTGTTATGTTAGATATGTATATGATTTCGTTATATTTTCGAAATTTTCTTAAGGTTTTGTTAGGGTTTGATATCACAGATTTTCCCGTGACGGGGTGGCCTGTTCGCAAGCGAATTCGGCCCTAAGGGGGCTGGATTTGGGGCGTTTTGGCTTTGGCCAACCCCCGGGGCCAGCCCCGGACCCCGGATTATTTGTGCCTGGATGAAATTGGAAGGCAGGGGAGAAGGCGATGGGAGATTGCGGGGAATTGGGTTGGCCTGCTCGTCTGAGCCGCTTTGTCTGAACCGCTTTGTCTGGGCCTGATCGTCTCGTCCTGAGTGTCTGGGCCGGGTGGGGTGAGGCTTCGGGCGGCGCGGTCAGGTTTCCGCGAACTTTGCGGCCACGGCGTCAAGATAGGCGGTGGCCAGACGGGAGAAGGTGGCCTCTGTCAGGGCGATCTTGTCGCCGGGGGCATAGGTGGTGATCGAGGTTTCGGGTTTCCATTTGATCGTGGGGTCCGCCGGAAACCAGCCGTTGTGGGTGGTGACACCGAGGGCGAGCAGGCGGAGCTCGTTCATCGGGTTGCCGTCTTTGCCTTCAAGGCCGCGCAGTCGGTGGACAAACCACCCCTCTAACGCGACGACCATTTGGTTGAAGACTGGCGCCTCTGCCGCAACCCGGGCTTTTGGGTCGCAATGTCGGGCGACGGCGCGCCACGTGGTGGCCACCGCCTGCATCTCTGCCCGGCAGGCGGCGATCTGGGTCGCAGGATAGCTATTGAGGCCCAGCATCTGCACGGTCCTTTGGTTTGAGGTGAGCCTAGCGCGGGCGGTGCCG
Source organism: Rhodobacterales bacterium (assembly GCA_038231775.1). Taxonomy (GTDB): domain Bacteria; phylum Pseudomonadota; class Alphaproteobacteria; order Rhodobacterales; family Rhodobacteraceae; genus Stagnihabitans. The sequence goes on from JBBRKS010000043.1 coordinate 19,470, forward strand.
CGTGCCAAGAATGCCGCCAAGTTGACACAGTTTTTCCATATTTGCGCCAATCCGGAAAAGCGACGCCGCGCTTGGCCATCGATTGCGCGGCCTTTGGGCCTTTCCTTCAAGCAGCAGCCCGTGTATTCGCCAGCCGTTCCAATGATCCCTCTCGCCCCTGTTCCAATCGGAGTACCGCATGCAAGGCAGTGCCAACCTCAACCTGATGATCAAAGCCGCTCGCAAGGCGGGCCGCGCTTTGGTCAAAGACTTTCGTGAGGTGGAAAACCTTCAGGTCTCTGCCAAGGGGCCGGGCGACTTTGTCACCAAGGCCGACCGTGAGGCCGAGCGGATCATCAAGGAAGACCTGATGGAGGGCCGCCCGACCTATGGCTGGCTGGGCGAGGAGACCGGTGCTGCGGCAGGGGCGGACCCGACACGGCGCTGGATCGTGGACCCTTTGGACGGCACGACCAACTATCTGCACGGGCTGCCGCATTGGGCCGTTTCGATCGCGTTGGAGCACAAGGGTGAGATCGTGTCAGCGGTCGTGTTTGATGCCGCCAAGGACGAGATGTACTGGGCCGAAAAGGGTGCAGGCACCTGGATGAACGAGCGGCGTCTGCGCGTGTCGGGGCGGCGCAGCATGAATGAGGGGCTGTTTGCCACCGGCATGCCGTTCGGGGCAAAGAAGACCTTGCCCGCCATGGTCGGCGATCTGGCCCGTCTGATGCCGGTCTGTGCCGGGTTGCGGCGCTGGGGGGCGGCTTCCCTTGACCTCGCCTATGTCGCGAGCGGGCGGTTTGACGGTTATTGGGAGCGCGAGTTGCAGCAGTGGGACATGGCCGCGGGTCTGTTGCTGGTGCGCGAGGCGGGCGGTTTTGCCGAGGCCGTGCGCGAGGGCGACGACATTCTGGACAGCGGGTCGGTGATCTGCGGCAATGACGGGTTGTTTTCCGCCTTTGCCAAGATCATCCGCAATACCTGAGGGTTAGGGGCGCCGCTGGACTTGGGGGATGGCGCTGCGCTGGAATTGCTCGGCTTTGGGGCGCTTGGCCAGCAGGGACAGGATCAGGCCAGCGGCGAACCCGCCAATATGCTCCCAATAGGCGACGGGGTCGTTGGTGTTGGGGTATAAAACCCCGTCATACAGCTGGAAGCCGATCCAGGCGCCAAGGACAACCCAAGCCGGGATCGGGATGGTTTTCCAGAAGATCACGAAGAAGAAGAACACATCGACCCGGGCTTTGGGGTAAAGGCGCAGGTAAGCGCCCAAGATGCCCGCGATGGCCCCTGATGCGCCGATCACCGTGTAGCGGCCCAGCGGATCGTGCAGGTATTGCGCATAGCCCGCGATGATCCCGCAGAGCAGGTAGAAGCCCAGATAGCGCCACGGCCCCAGCCGCGCTTCGACATTGTCGCCGAAGATCCACAGAAACAGGACGTTGCCGCCAATGTGCAGCCAGCCGCCGTGCAGGAACATGGCCGTGATCAGTGTGTCATAGCGCGCCCCGAAGTGTAGGCGGAACGGGATGAGCGCCCAGTCGAAGATGAATTGGTTATGGGCCGCCCCTTTGAGGATCAGGTTGGAATAGACAAAAACCGCGATGTTGACCGCAATCAGCGCTTGGGTCACGCGGGGCTTGATGCCAGAGGGGTTATGGTCGCGGATCGGGATCATGGAACCAAGGTGGCGATTTGGGTGCTTGGGTCAAGGGGGTGTGCGGCGGGAGTTGGCGGGACGATAATCGGGTCCTGACTCGCGGCTTGGACGGCGGGGTCAGGGGCGTGGTCGGTGAGAGAGAGCCGGAGGCGCGGTTGTTGGTGTGTCAGCTTGTGGGTCTATCATTGCGTCGCTGCACGACGCGCGGGTTTGGGCGCTGCGGTCAGGGGGCCGAGCGGTCGGCGGGGTGGTTGACGCCGTCAGACCACGGGACGGTGCCAAGGTCGCGCGGGTTGATGCCTTCCAGGATCGCGACGTTGACGCCGTATTCGTTGGGGTTCGAACGGCGCTGATGGTGGGTGTAGATGCCGCAGGTTTTGCAGAACCAGTGCTTGGCGGTTTTGGTGCCCCATTGGTAGAGGGTCAGGTTGGACGCTCCACTTGTGACTGTCAGGCCTGACAAAGGGGCCGAGACGACGATTGCGCCACGCCTGCGGCAGAAAGAACAATCGCAGCGGCGGGCGGTGGTAAGGCCGTCGGTCAGGCTGACCTCGATCACGACCGCGCCGCAATGACAGGTGCCGCGCATGGGGTTCTCCGATGTTGGGGATGGGGTGGTTAGGGTTCTGGTTCGGGCGTCAGGCGTCAGGCGTCAGGCGTCAGGCGTCAGGCGTCAGGCGTCAGGCGTCAGGCGTCAGGCGTCAGGCGTCAGGCGTCAGTGGTTGAGGGTTGAGGGTTTCTGTCAAGTGGTTACGAGGCTTCGGCGAGCAGTTGGGCGTTGCCGCCCGAGGCGGTGGTGTCGATGCAGACGTGACGTTCGATCAACGCGTGCCCTATGTCGGGGGTGTCGCAGATCAGCGGCAGAATCGGTCCGGGGCGTGCGGCGAGGGTTTGGGCCAATATTCGGGCGGTGGCGGTGTCGCCCCACCACAGGGCTGCGCAAAAGCCCTGCAGGCGGAGGAGCGCTGCGGGGTTGAGGCCCGGAGCCTCTACCGCCCGGCCACCAAGGGCACGGACAGTTTCGGCCTGCGCCATGGCTGTGGCGGCTGTGGGGCCAAGACACAGGATGGGCGGGCGCGGGTGGCTGATCAGGCGGTTCGATTCGCCGGTGGGTCCGGGCAGAACCTGAGCTTGAGGTGAGTATGGCATGGGGGGCATCGAGAGGGCGGCTGCGACCTCGGACTCGGGCGTGGAGCGGGAATTGGGGGTGGAGTGGGAGGCGAGCGCAGAGTCGGATTCTGGGGTTTGCGATTGTAGGGGTGCAGGTTGACCGGCTGCGGTCTTTGCAACCGCTGTCGATGCGGCTGTCGTCAGTGAGGCTGCGGTTGGTGAGGCATGGGTCGGTGAGGCTGGGGTCGGTGAGCCGGGTGTCGATGCTGTTGCGGCCGGCGGAGTTGCGGTCTGTGCCGCTTCAGTGTGCCCTTCTGTGGTCTGCTGACCCGCGGGCTGCTCACCCTCAGTTTGTGGCGCTGGGGTTTGGGTGAAGCGGGTCAGGTAGTGCGGACCGCCGGCTTTGGGGCCGGTGCCGGACAGGCCCTCGCCTCCGAAGGGTTGGGAGCCGACCACCGCGCCGATCTGGTTGCGGTTGACGTAGATGTTGCCGGCTTTGACCGCTGAAACAACAGTTTGCACACGGTCGTCGATGCGCGAATGCAAACCAAAGGTCAGGCCGTAACCGGTGGCGTTGATGCCCTTTACGACGGCATCGACCCCGCCGGAGGGGAAGGTTGCGACATGCAGGACGGGGCCAAAAATCTCTCGCGGCATGTCGGCGATGCTGGTCACGCGCAGGATGGTGGGGGCGATGAAGGTGCCGGTGGTGGGCGCGGACAGTTCCTTGATCACGCGGCCTTCGCTGCGGGCTTTGGCGATGTAGGCGGCGATCTGGGATTGCGCTTCAGCGTCGATGACCGGGCCAAGGTCGGTGGACAGGGCCCAAGGGTTGGCGATGGTCAACGTCTCCATCGCACCTTGCAGCATGTGCAGGACGGCGGGGGCGATGTCGTCCTGCACGTAGAGGCAGCGCAGGGCAGAGCAGCGCTGGCCAGCCGATTGGAAGCTGGACGCGATGATGTCGCGCACGGCTTGTTCGGGCAGCGCAGTGGAATCGACGATCATCGCGTTCAGGCCGCCGGTTTCGGCGATCAGCGGGGCAGCGGGGTCAAGATTGTCGGCCATCGCATGGCGGATCAGAAGGGCGGTTTCGGTCGAGCCGGTGAAGGCTATGCCTTTGACGCGAGGATCTTTGGTCAGGGCGGCCCCGATGGCACCGTCGCCGGGCAAAAGCTGCAGCGCGGTGGCGGGGACCCCGGCTTTCAGCATCAGGTCAACGGCCAATGTGGCGATCAGCGGGGTTTGTTCGGCCGGTTTGGCCAGAACGGCGTTGCCGGTGGCCAGAGCTGCGGCGATCTGGCCGGTGAAGATGGCGAGGGGGAAGTTCCACGGGCTGATGCAGACAAAGGTGCCGCGTGCTTTGGCGGTCAGGGTCAGGGCCCCGTCGGCATAGTAGCGCAGGAAATCCACCGCCTCACGCAGTTCGGACACGGCGTCGGGCAAGGTCTTTCCAGCCTCGCGGGCCAGAAGGGCAAAGATCGGGCCGAATTCGGCTTCGTACAGGTCGGCGGCGCGGCGCAAGATCTGGGCGCGGCTGGCAGGGCTTGCGGCCCAAGGTTCGGCAAGGTGCAGTGCAGTGTCAACATCGGGCAGGCTTGCGGTCACGACATGGCCGTTCAGGGAGCCATCTGCCGGGTTGGCGATTCCGAGGCGCAGCGCGCCTGCGACGGAGCCTGCAAGGCGGGGGGCGGCCTCGAAGATCGTTTTAAGGTGCGGGGTGCGGGCCGATTCAATCGTGGCAAGGTCGGTGGCGTCGGTCAGGTCGAAGCCGTGCGCGTTTTGGCGGGGCGCGAACAGGGCGGTGCCGGGCTTGATGCCGGGGCTGACGGGGTCCATCGCCTCAAGCTGGGTCAGGGGGCAGGCGGCGACACGTTCGGGGGTCAGGTCAGCGTTGACGATCTGGTGGACAAAGCTGGAATTCGCGCCGTTCTCCAGCAACCGGCGGACAAGGTAGGCAAGCAGGTCACGGTGCGCGCCAACTGGGGCATAGATGCGGCAGCGCGTGGCGGTGTCGGTTAGCACAATGTCGTGCAGGCGTTCGCCCATGCCGTGCAGGCGTTGAAACTCGTACTGCGCCGGGGTGATCTGCGCGTCCTTGGCCATATGCAGGACGGCGGCGACGGTATGGGCGTTGTGGGTGGCGAATTGCGGGTAGATGCGGTCGGTCAGGCCAAGGAGTTTGCGGGCATTGGCAAGATAGCTGGCATCGGTGCCTTGTTTGCGGGTGAAGACGGGAAAAGAGGTCAGGCCAAGGGTCTGGGCGCGCTTGATCTCACTGTCCCAATACGCCCCTTTTACCAGACGGATCATGATCTTGCGGTCCAGTTTCGTGGCAAGGTCGTGCAGCCAGTCGATCACGGCACCAGCGCGGCGACCGTAGGCTTGCACCACCACACCGAAACCGTCCCAGCCTTTCAGAGAGGGGTCTTCCAGCGTGGCCTGAATGACTTCAAGCGACAGCGACAGGCGGTCCGCCTCTTCGGCGTCGATGTTCAGGCCAAGACCGGCAGAGCGGGCAAGACCTGCGAGGGCGCGAACCCGGGGGACCAGTTCCTCCATCACCTGGGCTTTGCGGGCGACTTCGTAGCGCGGGTGCAGTGCGGAGAGTTTCACCGAAATGCCGGGGTTGGTGCGGATGTCACCGGTGGTTGCGGCGCGGGCGATGGCGGTGATCGCGGCGGAATAGGACAGGTGGTAGCGTTGGGCGTCGGCCTCGGTGCGGGCGGCTTCGCCCAGCATGTCGTAGCTGTAGGTATAGCCTTTCGATTCCAGCTCGCGGGCACGGGTCATGGCGGTGTCGATGGTTTCACCCAGCACGAAGGCGCGGCCCATTTCCTTCATCGCGCGGGTGACGGCGGTGCGGATCACCGGTTCGCCAAGGCGGCGCATGGCGGCGCGCAGGTGGCCGACCACGCCGGGTTCACGGTCATCCAGCACTTTACCGGTCAGCATCAAGGCCCAGGTGGAGGCGTTGACAAGGCTGGAGGACGAACGACCAAGGTGGCGGCCCCAGTCGGCGGGGGCGATCTTATCCTCGATCAGCGCGTCCATCGTGGGGGCGTCGGGCACCCGTAGCAGCGCCTCGGCCAGACACATCAGGGCGACACCTTCGTCGGTGGACAGGCCGTATTCGGCCAGAAACACCTCCATCAAACCGGGTTTGGCAGAGCCGCGGATTTGGGTCACAAGGCGGGCGGCGTGTGCAGAGATGGCGGCGCGGGCGGTGGGATCAAGCCGGGCGGTGGCCAGGTTTTGGGCGACCAAGGTAGCCTCGTCTGCCAAGGTTGCGTGTTGGATGATGTCCCAGGCCTGTGTCATGATGCTGTCCCTTTGGTTTGGGATATCCTATCAGGGGTTGAGCCGGGCATTGTCCTGAATATTGCGGATTTTGCAGGCGGTTGACCTGAAAATGGGGGTTTTGGCATGGCGATTGACCATTTGGACAGTTTTGATCAGGCGATCCTGTCGGTGCTGGAGACCGAGGGGCGGATCAGCGGGGCAGACCTTGCCTTGCGCATCGGGCTGTCGAAATCACCAACGCAGGCGCGCATGAAGCGGCTTGAGGCGGCTGGGGTGATCCGGGGCTATGGGGCGCGGCTGGACCGGGTCAGGATCGGGCAGGCGCATGTCGCCTTTGTCGAAGTGCGGTTGTCGGACACACGGGAGGCGGCGTTGCAGGCCTTCAACAAGGCTGTGCTGCTGGTGCCCGAGATTGAGGAATGCCACATGATCGCGTCGCGCTTTGATTACCTGCTGAAGGTGCGGACCGGGGACATTCAGGCCTACCGGCGCGTGCTGGCCGAACGGATATCAGCGCTGCCGCATGTGGCGGGCACCTCGACCTATGTGGCGATGGAGGCGGTCAAGGAGGGGGGGTAAGCCCCCTGCCCTGGTTGGATTGCCGCCACCGTGCAAGACTGGAGCCTCAAAGAAAGCGCCCCTAATGATTGCAGGGTGCGGGCGTTATTCCTTGGGCTTGTTGACGTTCAAACCGCCTTTGGAACTGGCCACGGCGATGGTGGTCACGGCCTTGGCGGCCTCTTTCTTGGGCTTTTTGACTTCTTTGCGGCTGTTTTTACCTTTGGCCATGGTGTCCTCCTGCGGGGGTTGGTGGGCGATTCATCTGGGGGAGTGTAGGACTTTGCCGCGCGCGGGGGAATCCACGATTTTTCTGCGAAAAATCGGCGTCAGGTGGGTTGGCGATGGGCTGCGAGGTGGGGGTGAAAGATCAGGGCGGCGGCACCGATCAGGCTGGAATTCGTGCCAAGTTCGGCGCGGTGCAAGGCCACACCGTCAAAGCCGGGCTTGAGGTGGGATTTCAGGGTTGACAGTATCGTTGGGGCAAGTTGGTCGAAGGCCGCCGACATGCCGCCGCCAAGGATAATCGCTTGCGGCGACAGGATATGGATCAGGCTGGCGAACCCGATCCCGAGGAGTTCGGCTTCATCGTTGACAAGGCTTTGGGCGAGGGCGTCACCTTGGGATGCGGCATGATAGACTTCGCGGGCATCGAGTTCGGGGGCGTCGCGTTCCGTTGCGTCGGGGGTGCGGGCGTCTTGTGCCGGGTGGTGCAGGGTTGAGGTTG